>NZ_WTKT01000005.1:0-231446 GCF_011378685.1 Pseudoalteromonas sp. C8 | reverse complement strand
TGAAAAATAAGCAGAGTGTCTTATGGCAATCGCAAGAAAGCGCCAAGTAAGTTTAGTTGATACAAAGTACTACCATTGCATATCACGTTGTGTACGCCGTGCATTCTTATGTGGGGAAGACCACTTTACAGGTGAATCCTACGAGCATCGTAGAGGCTGGGTTGAAGATAAACTGCTTGAGTTAGCCAAAGTGTTTTGTATTGATGTATGTGCTTATGCTGTTATGAGTAATCACACCCATTTAGTGCTGTATGTTGATGATAAAAAAGCGAATAGGCTAAATGATAAAGCGATTGTTATTCGCTGGCACAAGCTGTGTAAAGGCACTGTACTTACGCAAAAATACATACAGGGTGAAAAGCTAAGTAAAGCTGAACTTATCTTTTTTAATCAAACAGTAAAACAATACCGCGAGCGCCTATCAAGTATTAGCTGGTTTATGCGGTTGTTAAATGAAAACATTGCTCGCAGAGCAAATAGAGAAGATAACTGCACTGGCCGTTTTTGGGAGGGACGATTTACGTCTCAAGCATTATTAGATGAAGCAGCCCTTGCGGCCTGTATGGCGTATGTCGATTTAAACCCCATTAGAGCCAAAATGGCTAACACCCCAGAAGAGTCAGACCATACCAGCATCAAACAGCGTTTAACGTATGCAAAGGATGGCAAGCAACCAAAACAACTACTGCGCTTTGCAGGCATGCCTCGTCAAATTATGCCAAAAGGGCTGCCTTTTGAGCTTAAATCGTACCTTGAACTTGTTGAGCTAACAGGGCGCTGTATACGAGAATACAAAAGTGGTTATATTGAAAGTACACACTTACCCTTACTCGAAAGAGTTAATATCTCTCCAGAAAACTGGTTAAAACTCACCACACAATTTACGCGTGTATTTCATGGTGCAGTCGGCAGGCCAGCCTCACAAGAAGGTTATTGTGAAAACTTAAAGCGAAAGCGGCGAGCGAATATCAGTAACTGCGAAAAGCTACTGGCATAAAACTTAAACTACTCAGTAAAACTATTCAGTAATAAATCACAACTGCATTATGCAGTCATTTTCATGCGTGTAATTTAGGTTTAACAGTGATAATTGCTTATTTAATGTGTAACGCGCGGGTAAAGATATAAAAAGAGGTGAACTCTTAGCCCAAAAAAGTAAATTTAGTGGCGGCCAGATTAGTTTACAATTGGAGTGGCTGTCCAGTTTAATGTTTTGCAATGGCAACTGTATTGCCTTGTTCATAATATAGAAAAGCTGCAAAACACGATGCATTAAGAAGGGTAAGCCCTTTTACCCTAAATAAAAGCCACTCAACCACCCTTAATCCCTTCCAAAACGCCAATTAAAACAATATCAAACACTTCTATATTCTGCGTAAAAATACAGTAATCAATTGAACCAAAATAGGAACTCAGCTATGGTTTGTTTATCAATAAAAAAAATTTAAAAACGAGTTAATCTACAGGCTCGTTAGCTTTACAGGAGTTGTAATCAACAATGAAGTTCAATCAGAAAGTAGTATTATGTATTTCGTTTCTTTTTTTAACGGCTTGTGCGAGTACCACCAAAAATATCAAAACGGATCAAAGTTTAGATACTAACCAAGGAATTGTTGTAACCAAAATTCATTCTAACTGGGATGGTTATAACAACCCTCTTTTAGCCGATTTAGAGTTCATATTCACCCAAACTGATGGGAAGAAAAAAGATTCAAAGTTTGTGCTTAGTAAAGCCGATGATTTAAAAGTTGTAGCATTGCCCGCCGGTGAATATAAGTGGTTTCGTATTCTTTTTGGTAATTACTATATGGACTTAAATGGTGGATTTACTATCAAGCCCAATGAAGTTACTTATATTGGTGACATATATTCTCAATTAGATCTTGGTATGTTTAGTATGTCAGGAGAATCTCGGATAGTTAATGAATCTGAACAAATTCAAAGCGACTTAAAAGCTCAGTTTCCTAAGCTTTTAGAACAACATAAATTTACGACTGAGTTGTCTACATTACAGCAAAAGTAAAGCTAACAAGATAATTGGACTCCCAACCTCTACACTGAAGTAGAAATTATTTTTCGGAGTTCAATTATAAATAAGTTAAGAGAAAAATTAGGATGACACCCATCCTAATTATTACGAAAAAAGCCAAAAAAACAGCATGAAGAGTGCATTATCATAAATAAAGTAAAAATAATGGGGTCAGGTCTTTCTTTTTGCCATTAGCTTTATTATTGATTATTTCATGCAGATTAATTTGCTATAACCAACATAAGCTTTGCCTCTTTACCGTCTGTTAATACCGCGACGTTACCGTTATCAGTTACAAACACATCTCTTAATCGTCCTGCGGTCTCTGGGAATATGTGAGACTGCGTAAACTCACCATTAGCCAGATTAATTTACAATTGGAGTGGCTGTCTAGTTTAATGTTATCTTATTGATTATTTCATGCAGATTAATTTGCTATAACCAACATAAGCTTTGCCTCTTTACCGTCTGTTAATACCGCGACGTTACCGTTATCAGTTACAAACACATCTCTTAATCGTCCTGCGGTCTCTGGGAATATGTGAGACTGCGTAAACTCACCATTAGCCAGATTAATTTACAATTGGAGTGGCTGTCTAGTTTAATGTTATCTTATTGATTATTTCATGCAGATTAATTTGCTATAACCAACATAAGCTTTGCCTCTTTACCGTCTGTTAATACCGCGACGTTACCGTTATCAGTTACAAACACATCTCTTAATCGTCCTGCGGTCTCTGGGAATATGTGAGACTGCGTAAACTCACCATTAGCCAGATTAATTTACAATTGGAGTGGCTGTCTAGTTTAATGCGAGCTTTGATATCACGCGTAAACATTCAACAATCGATTGTACCCAGATAGAAACCCGTCTATGGTTTGTTTATCAAGATAAATAAACCAGCTAATTTACAGATTCGTTATATCTCACGGAGGTTTTATCGCTCTATGAATGTTTTTCTAATAATTGCAGGTACATTAAGTGCTGTTGTAGCAACTTTGCATTTGGGTTGTATCTTTTTTGGAGGTTCTTGGTATCGGTTCTTCGGTGCAGGAGAGCAAATGGCATTGCTTTCTGAGCAAGGAAGTATTCAACCAACTCTTATTACTAGTGTAATTGTTCTGATTCTATCAACTTGGTCATTGTATGCATTTTCAGCCGCAGGTGTTATTTTTAAACTTCCATTCATCCGCCTAGCTCTTGTATTAATAACTTTTATTTATTTAGCTCGTGGGATTACTGGATTCTTTCTAATAAATAACCCTATGGGGCGTTCGCCTGAGTTTTGGATTTGGAGTTCTATTATTTGTTTATCTTTTGGTATTGTTCACCTTGTTGGTTTAAAACAGCAATGGGCAAGCTTGTGAGTAAAGTGTAATCTAATAAAGAATCAAACAAGGGCTATTACAATTGGCTTTTGGTAAAGCATTATATTTATAGCTAACCACTGGTCGCTAATAATTGACGGAACAAGGAATATTAAAATGGATAAAATGTCAGTTCACATAACCTCTAAACCTTTAGAAACTTACCCGCAAAAACAAATTTTAAAGTTGGTAGCCGATGAAGTAACCGAAAAAGCGACTGTGCACAAAGCAGCGGTTCAAAGTGACCAAGTGGATATATCCGAAGAAGGAAAAGAAAAAAGTCTGGGAGATCAAAATCGTGAAGCGTTACGTAAATTATCAGGCAATGAAGATGCAAGTCAGGCATCACAATCTGAAGGTGACTCTATTGATGAACAGATTGCTGAAATACAAGAAAAGATAGAAAAACTACTACATGAAACTGCATTATTACGCAGTAAAGATGATGAAGAGTAAGAGTCGCAGGCTAAAGTGAAGGTGCTAGAAGCAGAAATTACCGGGCTTAACACTCAACTTATTGAATTATTGAGACAGCAATTAGAATCGGGTAAATAACAAGCACAGTAAGTATATGCAAGGCAATTGGAGACAAGAACGTTATTAAGAACATAATAAAGACGCTCACCTTAACCTTAAAACTAAAGGGGTTAAACCCTGATCTTACTAATCAAATTACTTAATTAACCAAAGTGGCTTATTTAAAGCCGCTACTTACTTTTAAAGCGCAGCGGCTTTTATTTGCTTTATGAATTAGTTTGCTGTCATCAACATTAGCTTTGCCTCTTTACCGTCTGTTAATACTGCGACGTTACCTTTATCAGTTATAAACACATCTCTTAACCTGCCTGCAGCCTTGGGAAATACGTGAGACTGCGTAAATTCACCACTTACCAGATTAACGCTGTAGAGCTTTTTATCGACAAGAGTAGTGATAAGCACATGTTGTTGTAATGAAGGAAAAGCTGCATGTTTAGAGCCGTAATACGCCATGCCTGATGGCGCTATTGATGGCGTCCAATTAACACTTGGTTTTTGCATGCCTTTATATTCGGTAAATGGTGAAATACGCGCTTGCGAGTAATCTTTGCCATAGGTGATTACCGGCCAGCCGTAATTAGTCCCAGCGGTTAAGTAGTTTAGCTCGTCACCGCCTGCAGGGCCGTGCTCGTGGCTAACAATTTGCTGCGTATCGTAATCATAAACTAAGCCTTGAGGGTTACGATGACCAAGTGAGTAAACAGCATGTGCATTTAGGTTTTTGTGATTAATAAATGGGTTATCTGTTGGTATGGTGCCATCTAGGTTTATACGTAATATTTTACCAAGTTGGCTGGTGATAACTTGTGCTTGCTCTCTAAAGTCAAAACCATCGCCCGTTGAAACTAATAACGTATTGTCGGGTAGGATAAGGGCGCGACCAGCGTAATGTTGTGGTGTGTTTTTATCAGTCGCTACTTTAGAAATAACGTGTGGCTTTGAAAAGTCAGTGCCATTAAACGTGGCTTTGGCAACAACAAGCCTATTTTCGCTTGCATCACCTTGGGCATAAGTAAAAATAACTTCTTTGGAGTCGTTATAATCTGGTGATAATACAATGTCGAGTAAACCACCTTGGCCTGCAACGTACAAACCGTTCAGATTTAATTTTACTCTTGATTGCGCATTGTTTTTAACTATAACTACGTGACCATCACGCTCTGTAATTAACCATGTGCCGTTTGGTAGTTTAACCATGCTCCACGGAGACTGTAATTGCGTAGCCAGTGTTTGTGTACTGTATTGCTCCTTTGGTAACGCAACATCTGCATTAACAGAAAACGAAAAAAGCGAAAGCAAAGTAAAAAAAGAGATACATTGTTTACGGAGCAAGCCTTTGCTAGCATAACTAGTATAAGAGAAAAGCTTTATTTTAAGTTGAGATAACCATGTCGTTTTTAACACGTATATTGCCTTCATTTTTAGTTTCTTGGTTACTTACATTCACACTTGCTAGCTTGTTTCATAGCCAATACGTTGTCAATGAATTAGTTAATGTAGGTGTAGTGGTGGGCTTTAGTGATCGGGTTAGTTTAACGCTTGATGATTGGTTAGGCCTATTACCTACCTACGGCGCTATTATTGCCGTAGCACTTGCCATCGCTTTTTTTGCTACAACAAAGCTTAATAAAAAGGTTCAAAAATACAGTACTCAGCTATTTGTTATTGCTGGCATTGTGGCATTTGCTATTGTGTTAATTGCCATTGAATCAATTATGAATATTCATATTATAGCGGGCGCAAGAGGCTGGGGTTTTTATGCTCAACTGCTCGCTGGCGCGGTAGGTGGTTTTGCGTTTTCGCAATTATTTAAGGCAACTAAAAACCAAAAATCGTGTTAGATGTGTGAACATAAATACGGCTTATACGTTATTTAGTAATTAACAAATAAAGGCCGCTGTTTATTGTAAACAGCGGCCTTTAAATATGATTTTTAGAGTTTAATTAAAAAATTAAACTAATTATTTTATAGCTACTTAGCCCAAAAATTAGGATTAAAACGGGTAGGGTAACCAGGTTTAATACCAAAGAGTTAGTGTAGTTTCCCATAACCCCTTTTTGATTAACCAGCCATACAAGGTAGGTGCTAACAATAGGGAGTAATAACCCGTTAGCCGCTTGCGCGAATATAATTACCGCGACAGGGTCTAAACCGAGTGACGCCACAGCAGCACCAAACAATAAAATAACAATAGCAACGCCTTTAAAGCGCGTGTTACTCATATCGTTTGACCACCCTAACATGCCACACACAGCATAAGCACCGGCAAGCGGCGCTGTAATAGCACTTGTTAAACCTGCAGCAAATAAGCCAATAGCAAAAAAGTAATGAGCGGCGTCACCAAGCAATGGCTCTAGCTGCACGGCCATGTTAGCCGCACTAATTTGCCCCGCATCGGTGCCATAAAATGCGACTGAAGCTGTAGATAAAATAGCTAAAGTGATCACACCGCCTAAGGTGATTGATAGGCCTGTATCAACATTTGTTTGTTTGATCACTTTTTCCATATCGCTATTACTGTCGTGTCTAGCAGCGAGCACGCCGGAGTGTAAAAATAAGTTGTACGGCACAATGGTAGTGCCAACTAAAGCGAGTATGGTTGTAATCGAACCCTCAGGCATACTAGGAATAAAACCAGCAAATACATCACCCAGTGAAGGCGCGGCCATTACAAGTGTTGAGATAAACACTAAGCTCATTAAAATAACGAGTAAAATTAGCGCGTTTTCAACCACTTTATGTTTGCCGCTATAAAGTAAAGCAGCACTTAACAAAGCAATAAGTGGTGTCCATAGTTGGGAGTTAATTTGAGGGAATATTTCAATTAACCCCATGCTAGCGCCACTTAAGTTACCCGCTTCATAAGCTGCACTGCCTACGCCAATGGCGCTAATAACTAAAAATATCGCCAAGGATTTAAATAAAGGCGTTTGAATATTAGCTCTAAGAGCTTGTGCTAAATCTTGCCCGGTAGTAACGCCAAGGCGCGCCGCCATAGATTGTAATAATATAGTGGCAACTACTGAAAACAGTAATGTCCATATAAGTGCAAAACCAAAGTTTGCACCTGCCACGCTGGCGGTAGTAATGGTCCCTGGTCCAATGAAGGCAGCGGTGACGAGTAGTCCTGGTCCTAATCGCATAATTGGCCTTAATAGTGCTATTGCATGTTGCTATTTAAAGTTACATCTAACGTTTAAAACCGATATTTATACGCGATGCCGATTGTGTTATTGCTGCCACTTAAACTAAGTGCCCTGCAGCGATAGTCGCCCCTTGACTGGTTCTTTTTTAATAAGCATATGTTATACCAATCCGAAATAATACTTAATCAATTTGAGGGATTAAATTTGACGCTAACTGCGTTAAAAATTTCTGCTATACGACTGCATGGATGCAGGAGGTAGAGCAATGCAGGAGCAATTAATGATAACAACTAAATAACGAAATTTTTGCCTGGTTATCGACACGATTTTCTCACCTCTGATAGATCACTTAATTAAGCGAATTGCTATTAAAAAAGGTTGCGTAGGATACCAACTTGTATATAAATTTAAAGGGGATACAGTGCGTTTGCATGAATTTTAAACGAATATATAAGCGAGTTAAATGACTGATACCGATATTAATATCGGCATCAGTATATTTACTTTATTAAGTTTTTAATCGCTTCTAAGCCTTTTTTTAGGGTATCTGCATCGGTAGCATAGTTAATACGAATACACTCGTGTTTGTGTGCCCAGCTGTCGTCAATGCCGATAAAAAAGTTGTGACCAGGGATCACATACACGTCTTGCTCTTTAAGCTTTTGATATAACACCTCGCTTGTCATTTTTGCGTCTTTAAACCACAGCCACATAAAAAATGCACCTTCAACTTTGTGCAAATAAACAGGCAGCTCGGCAAATACTTCATCAAACAAGTCAATCGCTATGTGTGCCTTATTACGATAAAAAGGCAGGACAACATTACGGCACAGTGGGAGTAGTTCGTTGTCGTTAATTAAGCGTGTCACTAAGCTTGGGCCAATACTGTTTGGCGATAAAACCATGCTGCCATTTACGCGGCCAATTGCTTTAATAATCTCATTATTGGCAACCACAATACCGCTTCGTAAACCCGGTAGGCCCAGTTTTGAAAGCGACATACATAATATAATATTTGAGTTCCATGTTAGGTTTGCATCGGTGTAAATACAACCTGGGAACGGGTCGCCGTACGCGTTATCAATAATGAGTGGAATGCCATATTGCTTAGCAAGAAAATCAAGGTGTTTTACTTCATCGTCGGTAATTACATTACCCGTTGGATTGGTAGGGCGTGATACGCACAGTGCGCTTATGCTGCTGTCATTTGCTAGTACTTTTTCAACTGCTTTAAAATCAATGACGTATTTAAACTGTTTTGATGCACTACCTGTATTTAAAATTTCGATATCAGGCTTTATGGCAACAAACATATCAGCCGATAAACCTTGATCGGCATAACCTATGTACTCTGGCGCAAGGGGGAATAAAATCTTTTTATGGCTGCCATCCGGCATTTCGCCTGCCAACACATTAAACAGCACAAAAAAGTTAGCTTGGCTGCCATTACCAAGTGCTATGTTATCGGCGCTAATATCCCATGCATACTCTTTACTTAGCTGGCCTGCTAATGCCGCTCTAAACTCGTCGTTACCGGTTGGGCCGTCGTAAAGGCCAAATACCTGCGATACCTTGTTACTGGCAACGAGTTTTTGTAATTCACTTAAAAAAACCTCATTTACTTGTGGTACTAGTGCGGGATTACCGCCACCCAGCATAACAATATTAGGATTGTTGCTGTTTTTAGCACCACCTAAATCTTCCATTAACTGAGTAATGCCGTTGGGTTGTGTGAATTTAGTGCCAAAGTTTGAGTAGTTCATAATGCATAGCGTTTGTTAGTAATGGGGAGGGCAGTATAGCGTAAATAAAGGGCTTAAATTCGATGATGAGAATAATTCAATGCTTAGCTTTGTAGCTAGCTATAGTAATGTAATTTCTTATAAAAAAGGCTAAGTTAAGGTTTTTTAACGCCGTATAAAAACTCTTCGCCGCAGTCCATATACAAATCAAATTTGGTCATAACTTTGGTGAACATGGGGGCGTGTAAAAACTCGTTTAACCATGCGCGTACATGCGTGTATTCACTTTGTAAGTACCAGTGTTTATCTACGCGGGCAAACTGCCTAATAAACGGCAGCAGAGCATAGTCGGCTAGGCTTTTTTCATTGCCCATTAGGTATTTATGGGTAGTTAGCTTTGCTTCAAATTGCTTAATAAACTCTTCGCAGGCTTTTTGATAATAAATTTGTGCCATGTCTTTTGTACGAGCATAAAATTTGTACTTTTCAAGCACCGGTTTAAATTGCGTGTCGTTTAGCTTAATTAACTCTAGCATGCGCTCAAGTGCTAATGGGTCTTGAGTATGCAGTAAATTATGCGGATCGTTTTGCTTTAAAGCCCACAGCATAATATCTAGGCTTTCATCTATAACTTGATTATTCGGCAGCAATAAAACAGGCACCGTACCTTTTGGCGATATTTTCAAAAGATGCGGTGGCTTATTTTTAGTTTTTATAGCGCGTAGAAGCACGTGTTGCTCTGCCATTAAAATACCCATTCGTGCGCGCATTGCGTATGGGCAGTGTTGTAATGAATATAATAATGGCAATGTCATGTTATTACTTACCTTAACTGTTTAAGCCTTCAACATATTGCTGACGTGTTTTTACTTTTACCATGTGATTTAATTGATCAGCTGCTTGTGTTTGCCCGCTAATTAAATCTTGGAAGTGGGCGAGTAACACGGCTTTATCTAGCTTTTCTTTATCGCCTGAGCCAATGTCAGTTAAATCAATCATGAACTCGTCAAACTTATCGGCGTAATCGGTCACAATATCCATATTTAAAAATTGTTCATGATTATAAATGCTCGGGTAGCCGCCTTTTTGTTTATCAATTGCAAAGCTAATGCCTTTAACATTGGTAACGGTTGTTTCTTTTTTACAGCTCAGCATACAGCTTGCGTCAATACGTGGTTTTTTACAGCCTACTGTTTGCTGGAAAAAACACTGACGGCTGGTCATCATTAGTATTGGATGATAAATGCTGTACATCATTTTAAATTTGTTAGGGCGTTTAATACTACGCATTTGCTGTTTGTTAATCTCGTTTGAAATAAACGCGCCTTTAGCATTTAAATCCTCTTGTAGCGTTAATAATGCATAAGAGTTTGTGGTGTTTAATAACGGGCCTGCAATCCAGTCAATACCCATTTGCACTGCTTTGTATGCTACGCCTGTGTTATTACTAATAATTAGTTTAGGTTTTACAACCTCGAGTAAACGTACAGCTTCTTCAAAATCTTTACCAATTAGTACAGCTGGAAACCACGGAATTAACTGCGGATGTTCTAAAAATACATTTATGTATTTATCGTTATCGGTTCTAAAGCTCTCAGGTAATTTAAAGTAAACGTCACCATCTGTTAAATTACATAGGTGAACGTCTTTTATGTCCGATATTAAAATAGAAAGTGTAGTTATATTTTCGACTTTTTCGTGATTCACTAGTTTAGGTAATTCAACTGGCGCTATAACGTCTTTCCCTTCGTTTAATAAAAACGCGACTTGCTTTTTAATACGGGCAAGCTCTTTAAACGGAATGCTTAAGTTGTCGCCGAGGTTTGTGTAATCCATATTTTTAATTTCAAAATTGGCATTACTAAACGTTTTAAAGCGCTTATCAATGGCAGCAATATCAACAACCGATTTATCGGCGGTTTGCATAGGCATTTGCGATTGAACTTCAAAGCGTAGAGGCTCTTTTTCGTTTTTATTCGAAAGCGTAATATCGTTTTTATCTTCAATAATTATGTTTACAGTGAATGGCTGATTTAGTTGCCCTGTAAATTCTAATGTAAGCTCGCGCTTTGAAATATCTAAAAATTCAATTTTCTTTTTAACTAACGAATCAATTTCACTTTTTTGAGTGGAAAGCTCTTGCTGTGCATCGTAAATTTGCACGACCGAAATTGCATTGTTTTTTTCATTTGCGTGATCAAAGCTATGGTCGCGCGGGTTATCGGTAAACATGTTTTTGGTCATGTCGCCGGTTAAAAACTTATTAGTAAAGTTACGGTTAAATACTTTGTATAAGCTTGAATCATCTTCAATTAGGTTACCGGTTTGCACAAACGTGTCTATTTGTTTGCGCCAGCTATCAATAACCGTATGTACGTAGTTAGCGCCTTTAATACGGCCTTCTACCTTTAACGAATCAACACCTGCGGCTACAAGCTCTGGCAGGTCGAAATAAGCTGAATTATCTTTTAAGTTTAATGGGTGTTTGTTACCCATAGCCGTTGGCTCGTATTCATCACGACACGCTTGCGAGCAGCGACCACGATTACCCGAGTTACCCACACTTACTGAGCTTGAATAACATTGCCCTGAAAACGCAATACATAAGGCGCCGTGCACAAATACTTCGGTTAATACGTCGCACTTATGCGCTACGTCGGTCAGTATTTTAATTTCAGTTAAGTTAAGCTCGCGCGATAAATTTACGCGTGTAGCGCCAATGCGCGCTAAAAACTCAACTTGTGATTCGTTATGCGTAGTTAACTGAGTTGATGCGTGAATATGCAAAGTAGGAAAGTGCTTTTTAACTATATTGAATAACCCTAAATCTTGCACAATAATACCGTCGAGCGTGGTATTTACTAGCTGATTTAATAGCTTAAATAGCGCACCCATTTCGTGCTCTAATATAACTACATTTAGCGTTAAAAAAATCTCACAGCCGTATTCATGGGCTAGGCGAAGTGCGCCGTTAAGCTCATCAAACGAAAGATTAGACGCTCGGTTACGTGCATTAAAGGTATCTAACCCACAATAAACCGCATTAGCACCGGCTATAATGGCGGCTTTTACTGCGTTTACATCACCGCCTGGGGCTAATAGTTCAATCTTTCTACTCATGACAACTTCACTTCGCTCATATTTAATTGCCGCGAATTTTATCTGGTTAAGCACGTTAATGCTATTTATTGAGAGATATAATAAAGACTAATACCAATTCGCTTAATTAAGTGATCTATTTTGAGGATGGAAAAACGTGTTGATAGCTAGGCAAAAAATTCGCTATTTAGTTGTTCTAAATGAGAATTTTTTAACACAGGTAGCGACACGTTTAGCCCCGCAAAATGATTAAGTATTATTGCGGATTGGTATAAAATAAAAGAGTGTATAAAATTACAATTAAGCAGGCTGATTTATTACGTAAACATGTAATAAAATGATAGTTTATAAGCAAGCAACACTTTCAACTTTACTTAGGCGATACCCATCAGTAATCAAGATCTTAAACAGTTAGATACAGATTTAAACCGTGATGAATCTGTAATTATTAACACCCAACTAAAAATAGCAACATTTAACCTGTTTAACTATCTTGAGCCACCCAATGCATATTATGAGTTTGAGAAAATTTATACCGCGCAGCAGTGGGCTAAAAAGCAGCGTTGGATTACTGATTACTTAACAGAACATGCGCCTGATGTGATTGGTTTTCAGGAAGTGTTTAGTATTGATTCGTTAAAAGAGCTAGTTGCTGAGCAAGGCTATAACTACTTTGCAGTAGTTGATACGCCAGAGGTAATTGATGATTTTATTTATAGACGCCCCGTCGTAGCGATTGCCTCTAAATATCCCATAGTTGAAGTAGCAGCGGTTGAACACGATAGAGAGCTTGCAAGTACGCTTGGCCTTAATAGTGAGTTTACTTTTAGTCGTAAGGTATTAAGAGCGACCGTTACTTTACCGCACATAGGCAATACTGATTGTTATGTGGTGCACTTTAAATCTAAGCGCTCAATGATTGAAGTTGATGAACACAATAAAGAGCTTGCACCTGAGCAAAACATAATCGAAATTTTAAAAGCGAATGTAGCGGGCGGGTGGGGCTCAACTATTCAGCGTGGCAGTGAAGCTACATTACTAATGATACAAATGATTACTCGCCGTGAAGCTACGCAGCAACCCATGCTATTAATGGGGGACTTTAATAATGAACTTGCGGATGGCGTATTAAGCCATTTACTCACAAATACATTACGCTTTGCTCCTGCGTTTGACGCTAAAACCTACCTTGCTAAATATTGTTTAAATGATTCATGGGATCTGTTTGTTAAGTCGCAGCTAAGTATTGATGAGGTTTCTATTGATGAAGCAATAACAAACGATGTACAAAGCGATTGTGATAGTAGTAAAAGCGAGATTGCTGATTCAGCGGATAAAAGCCAAGTAAAAAATATAAACATAGCAAAGCCAGCACTGTTAAGGCCGCCAACACATTACTACGGCGCAAGCAGCTCTGTGCTTGATTACATTTTATTGTCGTGTGAGTTTGACGCTAGTTACGATGACAGCTTTTTTGAAGTCAGTAATTATAACACTTACGATAGGCACTTAATAAACCCTGAGTACGAACGTGATGATTTAACTACCGACCACGGTGTTGTATTGGTTACCCTTAAACTGAGAAGCTAGGTTTTCTCATCTAATAAGTTACAGCGCACGATTAAGCTAAAAAAGAATTAAGTTGCGATATGCATAATTATGCTAAAATCATAAATTAGCAATTACCCATATTGCAGCGAAACTTGACCTGCAGCCTTTATGTGTATGTTTTATCGCCAGAATTTTTGCATTAAATTAATAACAAATCACTAAAATGGTAAATATGGAATTTTACACTCACTCGTATCACACGCGAAAGATGGACTTAATTTCGCAAGTACACTGTTTATTCGTAAATCGAATTCATAATTCTAAATTTTTAGTAAAAGCTTTGCTTTGTGCTTTGTTTATTAGCTTAAGCAGCGCTTACGCGCAAGAAACTACCTCATACAGTTTAATCAACGAATCCAGCGAAGGGCTACTAAAAAGAGCCGAATTACTTATGGATACTGACGTCATAACAAGTATCGAACTTAGTAAGGAATTGTTGTCACAAGCGCAGAGTGCCGATGACACATTACTCAGTGCAAAGTTGCATAACTTGTTAGGTAAAGCGAATAAAAAAAATAACAATATTAATGAATCGCTTCATCACTATTCACAATCCTCTGTTTATTACAGCAAGCTAAATGATGCTAATAACCAAATAAAAGCCTCTATTAATTATATAAAAATATTATTAGATGAAAAACGATATGACGAGCTTGCTTCAAGCATTGAAACTTTGTTACCTACAACACTTGTGTATGGAGATGAGTTTTTTATAGCGCAAGTACTTCTTACTAAAGGGGATTCGTTTTATGACCAAAAAAAATATATTGATGCAAACGCACAATACTCATCTGCTTTAAAGTATCTCGTTGATGAGGATGAATCTGTACAAAAAAAGTTAGGTGAAACATATAAAAAATTAGCTCAGTCGTACAAACGGCTTAAAAATAGAGAGCAAACGGCTTATTTTTATACCAAAGCTTTAGGGATATACACCAATTTAGGTGATTTAAAGTTGATGGCGCGCACATTAAATACACTAGCAGAAGCGCAGCGCTATTTAGATAATTTAGTTTTAGCCCTTGATTACTCCACTCGCGCATTAGAAATACATAAAAAAATTGACGATCCTGTTGGCTTGGCTAAAGCATTATTAGGTGCGGGTATTATTTATCGTCATATTAACCTTTACGAAAAATCACTCGAGCATGTAAATAAGGCATATTTATATTATAAAAAAGTAAATAACGTGCTTGGGATTGCTAAAACATCGAATCAAATGGGACTGCTATATACGCGATTAAAGCAATTTGATCAGGCCGAGCTTTTTTATCAAATAACCATTGATTTACCAGAAGGTATGGTTGAGGAAAAAACGCTGGCAACGGCTTTGAGAGAGATGGCTGTTATTAACTATGAATCTGGCGACTTAGATTCGGCGATGAAATTTGCACAAAAAGCTTACGTAACTTATAAAGCTGAAAACCTTAAGTCTTACATTTCCATAACGTCGCGGATTATTGCTAATATTTATCGCGCTCATGGGGATAAAAATAAGGCTATTGAGTATTATAAAGAGTCATTATCGGTCGCGAGAGTAACGGGTAATAAACTTTATGAAATAAAGTCGCTAACAGCGCTAGCCGCGATTTTAATTGGAATTGATACAAATGAGGCGATTATCTTACTTAAAAGATCACTCGCTTTATCAACGCAGTTAGATGATAAGTTACATATGCTATATGCTATACGCTTATCGTGAAATTCGAATAGCCGAAAAGCTGCGTGGGCGCATAGACGAGTCACTTCGTTACGCGGAAGAAGAAATAGCCCTGACCGAAATTCTTCAAAACGAAAGAGACGAAAATAAGCTTGCTCTTGAAAAAGCACATTTGCATTCTCACAAGATGGAAACAGAGCTGGAGACCTTAAGAGAAAAAGAAAAACTCCATCAACTTGAGCTTGAAAAGAAAAACAATGAAATTGAAATATCTGACCA
This sequence comes from Pseudoalteromonas sp. C8, assembly GCF_011378685.1. NCBI lineage: Bacteria > Pseudomonadati > Pseudomonadota > Gammaproteobacteria > Alteromonadales > Pseudoalteromonadaceae > Pseudoalteromonas > Pseudoalteromonas sp. C8. The sequence continues at coordinate 215,974 of NZ_WTKT01000005.1, read as the reverse complement.
AGCTAGGGTTATATCAGAGCTAGAGCTTGCAAAAAACAAATATGCGAGTATTGCGCTCGCATTTTTATTAGCTGCTTGTTTAGCTATTGTTTTACTGGTTTATAGAAGTTTTATTGCTTCTAAAAAACGTAATGAAGAGTTGGACTATTTGGCTGCAAGAGATCCTTTGACCAATTGTTATAACCGTCGCATTTTATTTGAGGTTATGAATCGTGACTTTTTGAATTTACCTCAGATTGAAGAATATTGTATTTTAATGGTCGATATCGATCATTTTAAAAGTGTTAATGATACTTATGGGCATAGCATTGGCGACACTGTACTTTGTGGCGTGGCTGAGATGTTACAAGCCAATATACGTAAAAGTGATCGTGTTGCTCGTTTTGGTGGCGAAGAGTTTTGTATTATTTTACCCAATACAACTCAAGAGCAAGCAATTCGGATTGCTGAGGCAATTCGAATTAAAGTAGAAGAAGCGATATTTGATGATATTCCTGTTACGTGTAGTTTTGGGGTTACGTCTATTAAATTTAAAGCCAGAACTCCTTCTGAGTTAATTGAGCAAGCTGATTTAGCTCTCTATGAGGCTAAGTCTTTGGGTCGTAACCAAGTTGTATTATGGGATGCTTCGTTTGAAGAATTTAAGCTTTTTAGATCGGAGTAAACCCAACTGTATATGGCTCAGTTTTGATGTGATTTTTAAAATCACAACAAGTAAATTTTATACAACGCTGTGAGTTACTTACATATGTGATTAGGCTTAATAAATTAATTCTTTAAATATCAAAGTATTAACCTTGGCTTTAAAAATGCAGTCAATACTGAGTTAAAAACAAAACATGGGATTTAATAATGACTGAAGTTGCACTTTCGGCCTATTTGGCATTTTACCTCTATTTAATTATGTTGCTTGTACAGTGGGCTGTGGCTACGTTTAGCAAAGCTAAAGAGCCCAATGCTGTACCAGGTAAAATTGATGAGGGTTTATCGCATGATAGCTTTATATTTAGAGCGCACCGTACGTTTCATAATACGCTTGAAAACAGCGCATTATTTATAGGCACCGTGTTATTTGCGTTTGTAATTAATTTACAGAGCCCTATTTTTGCAATGTGTATTTGGGTGTACCTAATTGCGCGTTTAATTCACATGGCGCTGTACTACGCTATAGCAACGGAGAAAAACCCAAGCCCACGTAGTTACTTCTTTTTAATAGGGGTGCTTGCTAATGTGGTTATGCTGATAATGATAGGGTTAAGACTAATCTCTTAATTTATTAAAAAAGTTATAAACTCTATTTATAACTTTAAACAAAAAAGCGAAGAGCCTTTAAGGCATCTTCGCTTTTTTGTTTAGGTAGCAGCAGAATATAAACCACGTCTACAGTAAGGCAATATTAATGGCTAATCGACGCCTATAAACCCACCTGTTTGATGTGTCCATAGAGCTGCGTAAATTCCACCTTTAGCGATTAGTTCTTCATGAGTGCCTTGCTCAACTACGCCGCCATCATCAAGTACAATTAATCTATCCATTTGTGCAATGGTTGAGAGCCTATGCGCTATCGCGATGACTGTTTTGCCTGTCATTAAATCATCAAGGCTTGCCTGAATTGCTGCCTCTACTTCTGAGTCGAGTGCGCTGGTGGCTTCGTCGAGTATAAGTATGGGTGCATTTTTAAGTAGCACACGTGCAATAGCAATACGCTGGCGCTGACCGCCCGAAAGAGTAACGCCGCGTTCGCCTACTTGTGCGTCAAAGCCTTTGTTACCTTTGCTATCTACTAAGTCATTTATAAACTCAAGTGCTTTAGCTTGTTTAGTAGCGGTTATCATCTCAGCTTGCGTTGCATCAGGGCGACCGTACAAAATGTTGTCTTTTACTGAGCGATGTAGCAGGGACGTATCTTGCGTAACCATCGCTATATAACGGCGTAGGCTTTCTTGGCTTACATCTGTGATGTTTTGACCATCAATTTTTATTGTTCCAGAGTCGGTATCGTAAAAACGCAGTAGTAAGTTAACAAGTGTTGACTTACCTGCACCAGAGCGACCGACTAAACCTATTTTTTCGCCAGGTTTAATATTTAAGTTTAAACCGTTCATTACTGGGCTGCGATTAGTCTCGTTTGCAGCTTTTCCGTAGTTAAAGTGTACGTTGCTAAACTCAATGGCACCTTGGCTTACGTTAAGCGTACCGGCATTTGGTTTATCGGCAACTTCAATAGGGTTTGAAAGTGTTTTCATGCCATCGGCTACGGTGCCAATGTTTTCGAACAAGCTGCTTATTTCCCACATGATCCACTGCGCCATACCGTTTAATCTAAGCGCTAAACTAACAGCAACTGCAATAGCACCTGCGCTAATTGCGCTAAGTGACCATAGGTAAAGCGATACCGCGGCCACCGAAAATACTAATAAGTAATTTAAGCTTTGAATAACAAAGTTTAAGCTGGTGACCAAGCGCATTTGTTTGTACACAGGCTGTAAGAACACATCCATGCTTTGTTTTGCGTATTGTTCTTCACGTTGGGTATACGAAAACAGCTTAATAGTAGAAATGTTTGTGTAGCTATCAACAATTCGACCGGTCATTTCTGAGCGAGCGTCTGCTTGAGAGCTGGCAATTTTTTTAAGTCGCGGTACAAAATAAAGCTGCACGAAAATGTATAAAACTAACCAAACCAGTAGCGGAATCATTAACCGCAAATCAGCTTCGGCCACTAAAAACACCATAGAGCCAAAGTAAACCACTATGTACATTAATACATCGAGTAGCTTTGTAACGGTTTCGCGAACAGCTAAAGAGGTTTGTAATACTTTAGTGGCTATTCTTCCTGCAAATTCATTTTGATAAAAGCTAACACTTTGACGCAGTAAATAACGATGCGCTAACCAGCGAATCGACATGGGATAATTACCCAATAAGGCTTGATGTAAAATAGCGGAGTGAAAAAATACGACGATGGGCAGCACAACTAATAGCATAACAGCCATTTTGATAAGTTCTGACTTTTGCTCTACAAACAAGGTTTCGGGAGTGTAGGCGGTTAACCAATCAACAAGTTGGCCCATGTAGCTAAATAAAGAGACCTCTAAAATAGCGAGCATGGCGGCGCTGATTGACATTAGCACCAACGACAATTCCATTCCTTTGGTGTAGTGACGGCAAAAAGCAAATAAAGTAGAAGGCGGCTGAGTGGGTTGGTCCTCAGGAAATGCTTTTGTCATTTTTTCAAATAATCGATACATTTTAAAAACTTAAATGGCAAATAATGGTGCGTATCATACCATTTAAGTATTTTTAAATGCAGGTTTGTAAGGTATTAATTGTGAATATACTAGAGCATTATTTATATAAACCTATGTCCAAAAGAGCATCAAAAAAGCACTTTACTTACTTTTATAGCATTGGGTTATTTAGGTTTGTGCCTTTGCTCATGTATAAATCGTCATATCTGAGGCCACCATTTCCGTAAGGCTTTTTAATCGGGCCTGTATTACAGTTTGCTAAAAAGTATATAAGAGGTTGTTCGCGCTTCATTCTAAATTGTGCATTTTTATACACCAGTGTTTGCTCCTTAAATTCACCGCCTTTTACGTAAACATCGTATTGCTGACCTTGCTTTGAGGCTGCTGCGTTATTAACAACGTACCACACGTCGTACCATGTATTTGTTAGCAGTGGCTTGGCCGATTGTTTGGTTGTGTAGTTTTGAATGTTGCTATACCCATTGCCGGTTTTAACCATTAATGCGCCATCATTTACAAGCCCGTTTGATTCTGTTTTATCGGTTACGCGAAGTGTAGGCTCAAACGCATCGTACGCATGTTTATTAATTAGCTCTGGCGTGAGGTTGCTTAATCCAAAAGCATGGTTATTAGGAAAAGCAGCCACGTTTATACGCATATAAAATGTGTAGGTGTCACCAACTTCAACCGCTTGTGGAAGTTTTGTATAAGAAAGCGCTTTGCGATTGCCGACAATACCATCGCGTGCAGGCTTTTTTAGTAAATAATGATTTGTTGATGCAGATGCTTGTTCTGGTTGTATAACTGTTATTTGTGGATTTTTAACCTGTGGTTTAGTTTCATTTTGCGTATCGACACTTTGCCAATTGTTAAGTGAATTTTCAAAATCATCAATAAGCAGCCAATCGCTCGACGTGTTTTTAGAAATGGTTGAACACGACGCTAGCGTGCTTAACAAACATAAAAGTAACGTGTGTTTAAAATGCATAATTGGATCTCGTAATATTATTGATATTTGGTTAACCAATTTAAATTTTGGCTATAGTTTTTATTGAGAGTTATGTAACCAATTTAATGTTTTTATGTCAATCATTAAAGCAATAGGTATGGTTTGATAGAGCTTGAAAATGTAATATAACCTTTGCATTCAATCAGCTCGGCAAGCTTTAGCTGAGTTTAAATTATTAGGACGTTTTATGTATACGGGTTCGTGTTTGTGTGGTGAGGTAAATGTTGAAGTGTCGGGTAGTATAACCAGCATTATTCATTGTCATTGCTCATTGTGCAGAAAAAACAGCGGGACTGCATTTGCAACAAATGGCTTTGTAAATACTGAGGACTTTATAATAACTAAAGGACAAGAGCAGCTGAGTGAATTTAGTTTTAAACCAGGGCGCACTCGTTACTTTTGTAAATGTTGCGGCTCGCCGGTTTACAGTAGCAACAATGATGACAAAAGCAGAATACGAATTCGTTTAGGAATATTCGATACCGATATTACTGAGCAGGTTTTATCGCATAACTTTGTTACGTCTAAAGCTAACTGGGAGCAGCTAGAAACAAGCTTACCGTGCTATGAAAAACATGAACCTGGGCGGTAACGCGTTTTATTCAATGTGGTAAATGCTGTTAATACTTTTATAAAGGTTTGGCGCAAAATTTATAAACACAGGTGAGTTTTGTATTTCATCAACGTTTATGTGCATTAATGTTTGCTGGCTTAGTATGATTACTATATTTTTGTACTCGTTAAACTCTATTATCGCTAAGCACTTAAAATGTTGCCTTAAAAGTACTAAAAGCATTTGCAGCTCTTTGCCAGTTTGCGGGTTTAAATTAATGATTACTTGAGTACTTGGCTCACTACAGCGGTTTATGTTTTGCCAAAAGCTATCGCTGGTTAAAAAAGGCTGATGATATTCACCACTAAAAATATCGATAGTGATTACGTTAAAGTGATCAGTGCATTGGGTAATATATTGCTCGGCGCATTGTAAATAGGTGCTGTGCTTAATTGGTAACTTAAAGTGCTGGGCAGCAATTAAGGCAATGCTTGGGTTTATTTCTACCGTGTTAAATGTATTGATGGTGTTTATGTAAGGCGTATTACTTTGTAAGTGATACATAATTCGCTCAAACCCTGCAGTGCCCAAGCCTAAATTTAATATATTTAGTGTATCTACCGGTTTAAGTAAAAATAACATCATACACTGGTTTACAGGTACTATTACTTGCTCAGGGTGTATAAGGTTCATAACGCCCTGAATTGTAATGTCTTCATTGGCTTTTTGTGCAAGCGTTAACCAACGGTATTCTTTATTTTGATACACGCATACGGGGCCGTATGCACTTTGCTGCGACTCAATAAGGTTACTTTTAATTGTATCTTCTTTTAGCTGACGCATAACTTAAACTATTAATATATACACAATGACAGTGTGCCACGAAAAACACATTTTTTTATAGATTATTGTGTAACAAGGTTTGTAATTTAACCTCTAAATATAATATTGTATTAGCAATTAATTACTTAGACGTTATTCAAGGATTGAAAATGAGAACATTTATTTGCGCTGTTCATTTTGTGTGTGCTCAGTGGATGAAAAAATTAGACTCAAGAAATAAAAATACGGCCATCAATGCTGCAGCATTGTTAGCCATGATATCTACTGTATATAGTTTTCTTTTAGCTATGACGTTTGACATTCACTACTTAGATAAAATAATCAGTACTTTTAAGCAAAACCCTTTACTTATTGGTGCTCTATTTTACGCAATCGTAATTGGAATTGTGTTTTTAATTTTGGGTGATTTTAACGGTTATAGAAGTAGAGTTAGATCTTGTATAAATAAAGGGAGCTTTAAAAAATATATTTTAGGAATAAAGCTGTGGATGTTTGGGTTAATTCCTATGACCGGTATTATGTTGATTGTACGACTCAATTAACTCTCTAAGTATTACTATAACTGCGCTTTAGCGTGCTCCTTTCTACATCTACCTCAAATGTATTGCCATAAAATCTTAGTTAAGTAATGGTTACACTATAATAATTAGGAGCTAATAGATGCTTAAAACACCTTTGAAAATCACAACAACGTTACTCAAATTTACTGCAGTTGCAGGCGCTTGCACACTTGCATTATCAGCACATGGTGAAACGCAATTACAATATACCGACCAACAAAAGTTACACGATATAGCAAGTGAAGTGTCGGCTACCCGTATCGGTAGTGACATTCAAACGCTGGTGGATTTTGGTACTCGCCATACGCTTTCAGAGACTAAATCGGATACTCGAGGTATTGGTGCGGCTAGGCGTTGGATAAAAAAAGAATTTGAAAAAATATCTGTGCAGTGTGGTGGTTGTCTGGAAATTATTGAAGTAAAGGACACTATATCGGGCGAAAAACGCATTCCTAATCCTGTTGAAGTGGTTAACATAGTGGCTATTCAACGTGGGTCGAGCGAGCCGAATCGCATGGTGATGATGTCGGGTGATATAGATTCACGTGTAAGTGATGTTATGGACTTTACGAGTGATTCACCGGGTGCTAACGATAATGCATCGGGCGTGGCAGGAGTAATTGAAGCAGCTCGCGTTTTAAGTAAATACAAATTTAATGGTTCGGTAGTTTACGCGGCGCTTTCGGGCGAAGAGCAAGGTTTGTTTGGCGGTAAAATATTAACGGCTTATGCACAAAAGCATAACTGGCAAGTTCATGGCGTTTTAAACAACGATATGATTGGCAATATTACCGGTATTAATGGTGTAACTAATAACACGACTGCACGTATATTTTCAGAAGGTACCCGTGTTGTAGAAACAAAAGAGCAAGCTAATACTCGGCGCTTTACAGGTGGTGAAGTCGATTCTGCGAGTCGTAATTTAGCTCGCTACATAGATACTATTGCTGACAGATATATTCCTAATTTAGATACAATGCTTGTATATCGATTAGATAGATTTGGCCGTGGTGGGCATCATCGTCCATTTAATGATGCAGGTTTTGCAGCAGTGCGTATTATGGAAACTAACGAGCACTACGATCGTCAGCATCAAGATTTACGCACTGAAAATGGTGTTGAGTATGGCGATACCATTGAAGGTGTTGATTTTGATTATACGGCTAAGTTAACTTCACTTAATGCGGTAACGATGGCGTCTATGGCGTGGGCACCCGCACCGCCAAAAGAAGTTAAAATAAAGGGCGCTGTTACAGCTGATACGTCGTTTTCATGGCAAGAAAGCAGTGATGAAAATATTGCTGGCTATAAAATTTATTGGCGTTACACGAGCGAGCCGCAATGGCAGTTTAGTAAATACGTTGGTAAGGTTTCACAGTACACACTTAAAAACGTAGTGATTGATAATTATTACTTTGGTGTAGCCTCTGTTAGTAAAGACGGTGTTGAGTCTCCAGTAGTTTTTCCGGGTGATGTGGGTTCGTTTGATCACAATATAAAATAATAGTTTGGCTAAAAACACAGCAAACAGAGCGCTTTAAGGTGCAAACGACCTTTTTATACTTGCACCTTATTTACTAAGCCCTTAGAGTGTTAAAAAAGAAGTAAAAGGTTATTAAAAATGCAACAACAAGAAAAAAAGCCGTTAACAGCAAAAGAGCAAGTTATAGCTGATGAGCAAAGAATGCAGTGGCAACGCGAATGTTTTCAAGCAGCGCAAAAACATTTAGCCGAAAAGGGCATTATGCCAAAATCAGTAGTTGATAAAGACAGCCGATTTTTAGCACCACTTTGTGCAATGTGGAAATTTAAAGCCCAAAACGGTAAAACATATTGGGTAGTAACAGGGCGCTTACCTACAGATCATGCTGAAGTAAGTGCAGCTACAGATGCTCGCGATGCAATGCGTTATTTTTCATTGCAGTGGCAATTAAAAGCGGATCAAATTATGAGTACAGGCGCGCGTGATAAAACGCAGGTAGATTTTGCTAACTTACTTATAAATAGAGCACATGGCTTGTACGAAATGTATGATAATGAACCACTATGGGCAAATGAACCAAAGTAACTACAGTTTGGGTTAAGTAAAAAAGTAGAGGGTGATAGCTTATTTATTGCCCTTTTCTTTATCTAATGGACAAGTGTGAAGGGAGTTGTATTAAACGCCGAAACAGAGCATTGCATACGTTGCCTAGGAATTCCCGCCTCCATAAAAACATTTCCTTGCTGAATAAAGCCATTTCGCTTAAAACGCTCTACCTCATTTAAAATACAATTAATGCTTACTTCTTCTATACCTTGGTTGGAAGCTAATTCAACAATAAAGTTGAGAAGCGATTTATATACTTTGCGATTACGGTGCTCGGGTAATACCGCTATTCTGCCGATTAAGCCATCTTTACATAATCTACCCGTTGCTATTGGGCAGTTTGCATCGTCTGTTACAAGTACATGTAATGCAATTTTATCTAGGCTATCAAACTCGATGTGTTTGGGGATATGTAACTCGTAAACAAAAACTCGCTCTCGAATTTTTTGTAGCATATCTTTTTTTATATCCCATTCAACCTTATCAACCAGATAGCCCATTGCAAACTCCTATTGATAGCCAATTAAAATGAGTAAGCAATCACAGCAAAATTATTTAAGCCAATATCAGGTGAAAATTAAAATTTTTAACTAACCTGTATACATAATATTTTACGCTGCAAAATGCTCACCATTATTAATAAAATTGGTATTATTGCTCTTGGTCTATATTAAACCAAAGCCCCTCATTAACAAGTGTAGTAAAAGTTTGAGTAAAAACTAAACTTGGGTTTGTTAAATTTAATGCTGAACTTTCAAATTCAGTACTATCGGTAAGTAGTTTTACCGCCGCTAAGTCAGTTAATGGCATAGCGTAATTTTCACCGTTTACACTTAATAACACTTCGGTATCGAGTTGCTGATAAATAGCACGCGTGCCACCTAAACGCTCAAACACAGTTTCTTCATCACTTAAATCATCGCTTATTTGCTCAGGTGTAAATGGAGGTTCTACTGGTGCTAAATCCATTTCATGTTTGGGCTGACTAAGCGTTGAGCCTAACCATTGTTTAAATAAATCGTCATTTTCTAAAAGTGCCGCCATCAGTGTTTTAACTTTATCAACTTCAAGGTTTGTAAGTTCACCTTTTGACTTTCTTAGTGTGATGTTGTGATCGGTATAACGTTTTTGTCCGCTTTCGGTATCAATAATATGATCGGCAAAGCTCGACAATAAATCTTGTTGATTTGGCGCTCTAAAACCAACTGAATAATTTAGTGCGTTTTCTACAGCGTAACCTTCGTGAGGGCACCCTGGTGGAATATACAAAATATCGCCAGGTTCTAATATGCAATCTATTACGGCTTCAAAAGGTTCAACTTGTAGTAATTTTTTGTTTTGAGCAAACTGCTTAAGTGTTGGGTCGGGTAAGCCTACACGCCAATGACGTTTACCTTCGCCTTGAATAATAAATACGTCGTATTGGTCTAAATGTGGACCAACACCACCATTAGGCGTTGAATAGCTGATCATTAAATCATCTATGCGCCAGTTGGGAATAAACCTAAATGGTTCTAGCAGTTGTGCAGCATCGCTATGCCAGTGATCAACTGCTTGCACGAGTAAAGTAGAGTGATCGTCTGTTAACTGCTCAAAGTCTTCAAATGGACCTTGGTGCGTTTGCCAATCATTTTTATGATTGGTGATAATACGTGACTCTATGCTTTCTTCCATTGCTAGGCCGGCAAGTTCATTAGCATCAAGCGGGTCTTGAAAATTAGCAAAACCTTGTTTGATTAAAAGCGGCTTTTTTTGCCAAAAATGGCTTAAAAACTCTTGCTCAGACAAATTATTTATTTTTAATTGATACATACATTATGCCTACTAGTTAGTGCAATGGGGTTAAAACAAAAAAAGCGAAAGGATGATCCTTTCGCTTTTTTAAAGAGTAATTTAGTTTTTAAACTAAATCATCAATAAACTCAACAGCACGACCAATGTAATTAGCAGGTGTTAGTTTTTTCATTTCTACTTTAGCGTGCTCAGGAAGGTCTAAACCATCGATGAAGTCAGCCATTATTTCTTTGTTTACACGTTTGCCGCGTGTTAAATCTTTAAGTTTTTCGTATGGCTTTTCAATACCATATTTACGCATAACTGTTTGAATCGGCTCGGCTAGCAATTCCCAGTTTTGATCAAGCTCGTCAGCTAAACGTTGCTCGTTTACTTCAAGCTTACTTACACCTTTAAGTGTTGATTGGTATGCAATAATTGCATAACCCATACCTACACCTAGGTTACGTAATACGGTTGAATCAGTAAGATCACGCTGCCAGCGAGAAACTGGTAATTTTTGTGCAAGATGAGCAAAAATAGCATTTGCTAAGCCTAAGTTACCTTCTGAGTTTTCAAAATCAATTGGGTTAACTTTATGTGGCATTGTTGATGAGCCAATTTCGCCAGCAATTGTTTTTTGCTTAAAGTGATTAAGGGCAATGTAACCCCACATGTCACGGTCAAAATCTAACAATATAGTGTTAAAACGTGCAATTGCGTCAAACAATTCTGCAATATAGTCATGCGGTTCAATTTGTGTAGTAAATGGGTTTAGTGTTAAGCCTAAACTTGATACAAATTTATCTGCATGTGTATGCCAGTCGTAATCTGGGTATGCGCTAAGGTGTGCGTTGTAGTTACCTACAGCACCGTTAACTTTACCTAGCATCTCTACTTGTGCAATTTGCCCGCGTTGACGCTTTAAACGCATATATACGTTAGCAAACTCTTTACCCATAGTTGATGGTGTAGCTGGTTGTCCGTGCGTACGAGTCATCATTGGGATTGTTTTGTATTCAATTGCTTTAGCTTTAATTGCGCTTAAAAGTTCATCGCAATAAGGAAGTAAAACATTTTTACGCGCTTCGCTTAGCATTAAACCATGAGATAGATTGTTAATATCTTCTGAAGTACAAGCAAAGTGAATAAATTCGTTTATTGCATGAAGCTCACTGTTATCGGCGACTTTTTCTTTTAGTAGGTATTCAACCGCTTTAACATCGTGATTTGTAGTGCGTTCTATATCTTTCACGCGTTGTGCATCAGCTTCACTGAAGTTATCTACAATGGCGTTTAGAAGTGCATTAGCTTCTTCGCTAAATGCAGGTACTTCTTTAATATCGCTTGCTGCAGCTAACGCTTGCAACCAACGCACTTCAACAATTACGCGGTATTTGATTAAGCCAAATTCGCTGAAAATACTGCGTAGTTCAGTGGTTTTGCTGCCGTAGCGACCATCCACTGGAGAGATAGCCGTTAACGCTGAAAGCTCCATAATAACTCCTAAATTTTAGTTTGAACGATAGTTAAATTTTTGTTTTAGCAATGGCGAGTATTTTTCTTTTTGCAAAGAAAAAGTGACGGCGTTTACCGCCCATTTGTCGCCATAATACTGCACTTCTAATGCCGGCTAATAATAACGCACGGATTTTATTTTGAGTGAGCTGCTGTTTTAATAACTCGGGTTTGCCATAAACCTGTATTCGGTGCCCAAGGGGGCTCAGCACCGACGAGTATATATCTGCTAAACCGGCAACAACGCTCTCATCGGTAATAGCAAAGTGGTCTAAACGACGATGAATATCATCAATTCGTTTACCTAATTCGTTTAAGCTTTTGTCGTTTGCACTTAGTGCTCGCTCAAGCTGCATTAAACCACCTACGTACTTTACAATTTCAACATCTTTTTGAGCGCCTGCGGTTAGCTGCGCCATTAAGGTTTTGTAACCATCACGTAAGTTGTCAGTACCTTGGTAAACATCTTCTGGCGATGCCGGAGATGTTTGAATAATGCTTGAAAGTAAGATTTCTAAATCATGTTCGTTATTGTTGCCGTACTGGGCAATTTTTTGAACTTGTTTAGCAGCCTGGCACATGGCGGCAAGCGCCATGACTTGGTGTTCATTCATTACTTAATCACCGAGTCAATAATACCACCACCTAAACACACATCTTCTGCGTAAAATACGGCAGATTGACCAGGTGTAACTGCTTTTTGTGGCTCGTCGAACAATACGCGGGCCATGCCGTCTTCACCTACAAGTAGGGTGCAGCTTAAGTCTTCTTGGCGGTAACGCGTTTTTACTGTGCAGCGAGTGGTGCCTTTAGGGCCAATACGGTCTACCCAGTGAAGTTGGTTTGCGTTAAGACCGTTGCTGTATAGGCGAGGGTGATCTTTACCTTGCCCCACAATAAGTACATTTCGCTCAAGGTCTTTATCTACTACGTACCAAGGCTCACCAGAACCTTCCTTCATACCACCAATTAACAAGCCTTTGCGTTGTCCAAGTGTGTGGTACATTAAGCCTTCGTGCTCGCCTACGTTGTTACCGTCTGTGTCTTCGATAACGCCAGGTTGTGCTGGTAAGAACTTTTGTAAAAAGTCTTTAAATTTACGCTCACCAATAAAGCAGATACCTGTGCTGTCTTTTTTATCGTGAGTGATTAGGTCTTGTTCTTCTGCTATGCGGCGTACTTCTGGTTTTTCGATATCGCCTACAGGGAATAACGTTTGGCCAATATGTTCATGGCTTAGAGTATACAAGAAATAGCTTTGATCTTTATTGTTATCAAGTCCGCGACACATTACGTATTTGTCATCGCGAAGCTCACGGCGAACATAGTGACCCGTTGCAATAAAGTCAGCACCGAGTGCTTGCGCAGCAAATTCTAAAAAGGCTTTAAATTTAATTTCTTTGTTACACATTATATCTGGGTTAGGTGTACGACCTGCTTTGTACTCTGCTAAAAAGTACTCAAATACATTGTCCCAATATTCTGCTGCAAAGTTAACTGTGTGAAGCTCAATGCCTAATTTGTCGCACACTGCTTGCGCATCTTTTAAATCATCAGCGGCAGCACAGTATTCATCATTGTCGTCTTCTTCCCAGTTCTTCATAAACAGGCCTTCTACTTGATAGCCCTGTTGTTGTAATAAATATGCAGATACAGAAGAATCAACACCGCCGGACATGCCAACAATGACTTTAATGTGACTATTTTCGCTCATGAATAATTTCGCTTATACAGATTGCTGTTAACTTGGAAAGGCCGCGATTATAGCATGTATTTTGTTTGTGCTTAAAGAGCGTAGGGCAGCAAAGGACATAATTTGTCACTATTTTATTTGTATAACAAATAGCAAAGAGAACTTAGAGAAATTAAGCGGTATATTTTTGTACTTTTATTTATACAGTTCAACCGTGTTATTCGTCATCATCGAAAATGATATCCAAACTCGTTGGTTGCTTGTTTATACTGTCCGTTATGCACTTTAATACTAAATGACTCCTAAGAGGCAGTGCTTTAATTTGCTCAAGAGTATGCCAATCAGCAGAAATAATATCAGTATCGATGGGGTGTGGTATTGGTGTTTTATCATCAACTTCAAAGATAAAGCAAAACCGTAAGTAATGTACGCCATTAGCAGCATGCAAATTATACACACCTAAAAAGCCGACTGGCTCAAGCGCTAAGCCTGTTTCTTCAAGTAGCTCTCTGCTTGCGGCTTGTGCAAGAGTTTCGTTTTGTTCTAAATGACCAGCAGGTTGATTGTAACAAACCTGCTGTGTAAATTTATCGCGCTCTTTTACAAGTAAAAACTCATTTTGCTTTTTTACTATTGCCGCAACTGTTACATGCGGTTTATGCATCAACTACACCCTTAATTACTTTGTATTCACCACAATTAATATCATCTAACGTATAGTTGCCAATACTGTAGCGAATAAGGCGAAGTGTAGGGTGGCCAATATGCGCGGTCATTCGACGAACCTGTCTGTTTTTACCTTCATTAATTGTAATACTTAGCCAAGTGGTAGGGATTGCTTTTCGCTCGCGTACAGGCGGATTACGCGTCCAAATTGTAGGTTCATCAATTATTTTAACGTTAGCGGGGAGTGTAAGCCCGTCTTTAAGTTCTACGCCATTGCATAAATCATTAATTGATTCACTCGTTGGTTCACCCTCAACTTGTGCCCAGTAGGTTTTATTCGTCTTTTTATCAGGTGCCGTTAGGGTGTTTTGCAATTTTCCACAGTTTGTTAAAAGTAATAAACCTTCACTGTCTCTGTCTAATCTTCCTGCTGCGTAAACTTCTTTAATAGGTATAAATTCAGCGAGAGTTTTTCTGTCTGCGTCATCCGTAAATTGGCATAGCACGTCAAACGGCTTGTTGAATAACACAATTTTTCTGTCTTTAGATGCTATTTGCGGCTTTATTTCTCTTTTACCAGATGGCGTTTTGTTAAGTGCACTGCGTGAATAAGTACGGCCTGTACTTCTTTTTGGCTTGGATTCAGTTACTTGATTATTGCCTGATTTAGATCTCATTATATGCACCTAGCTGGTTTTGGTAATCCGGCAATTTTTGTTGCTTGCTTAGCAGGGCCTTTAGGGAATAATTTATATAAATAAAGGCTGTTTCCTTTGTCTTCACCGAGTGCTTTAGCCATTGCTTTTACAAGCATCCGAATTGCTGGGCTGGTGTTATATTCAATATAAAAATCACGAACAAAGTTAATGACTTCCCAGTGTTGAGCGCTAAGGGTAATGTTTTCTTGGATAGCAATTACAGGTGCAAGCTCCTTTGACCACAAAGTATGGTCAAGCAAGTAGCCTTGTTTGTCGGTTTCAATCTGTTGGTTGTTAAATTCAAGCATGAGTTACCACGTAATTGATTGATTAGTTGATAAAGTGAGTGCTACAAAGTCTTCATAGCTAATGGCTTTATCGTTATCTGTTAATTTTATTGCACGTACTTGCGCGTCTTGTTCAAGTATTAACAGTGTATCTGCAAATTGCCTAAATTGTTTTTTTGCAAAGCAGGCATCACCAACAAGTAGCACGTTATCGTCTGATAAAATTAAGTTCTCTAGCTGATTTGCCGAATAATAGTTAAGCGGCTTAGAAAAAATATGTAATGTACTCATAAATTCACCACATGTTGCTGCGCTTTAATTAATGTTTGTTGTTGGCTAAAGTTGAGTGCTTTTGCCTCTATGAGTAAATCATGTTTATTTAAACCATAATCAAGCAATGACTTTTCACACACGTAGATGTTTTCAACATCATAGATTTCGAGTGCTTTAATGTTTTTAAAAAAATCTTTTAAGCCAATATTGTTTGGTTGTTGATGTTTTTTTAAAGCCAAAACGGCGGGGCCGCTAAACAACCAACTCACATTTTGGTCAACGGCAGCAAATATCAATGTCATATCAAGTGCATCACGAATATTTAAATCGTCAAATGGACTGCACTGACTCATTACTAATACGTTTATCATTTAAATTGCACCCATTTATCAGCGTCGCTTGCAAGCATTGCAAATTCAGCTAGCCCTGCGACTGCAAATACACCTGTGTTTTTAATATCTAACCCGCGTTTTTCAGCGGCGGTAACACACAGCATTAAATTTAGTTTTCGATCGGCGAGTTGCTGCCAAAGTGCTGAAATTTGAAGTTCGTCTGAGGATAAATCAAAGTGGGTAGATGCATGATAAATACCTTGCTGGTATAAAAAAACAGCATCAATGGTGTGCCCTTGGGCTAAACATGCATTCGCAAACTTAACTAACCTTTGCGTTGTATCGTGATCGGATGGTGGTGTATGTAATGAAAGAACAAAACGTGACAAAACAATTCCAATAAAAAAGCCCCAATTAAGGGGCTATTTTAACAGAACTATTTAATTAGTCATCACTTGCGCCAAGTAGAGCAAGTAAAGACGTAAATAAGTTATATACGCTTAGGTATAAAGACACTGTTGCGCGAATGTAGTTGGTTTCGCCGCCATTAATGATTCGGCTTGTATCGAATAAAATCAAACCAGACATGATCAATACAACAGCCGCATTAAGCACCATAAACATAAGTGAACTGCCAACAAAAATATTAACAATGCTAGCTACAATCACAACGATTAAGCCAACCGTTAAAAAGCCACCCATAAATGAGAAGTCTTTTTTAGTGTTCAGTGCATAAGCAGATAAACCAAAAAAGATAAGCGCCGTAGAACCTAACGCTTGCATAATAAGCATTGGGCCATTAGGCATTGCAGCATAATGGTTAAGCAATGGACCTAAGCCTGCCCCCATTAAACCTGTGAAAGCAAACACCCAAAATACACCAGATGCTGTATCTGCTTTTTTATTTACAACAAATAATAAACCGAACGAAACAAGTGTAAACACAATTCCCATAAAGTAAGGTAATTGTAGTGCCATTGAAATACCGGCTGTAACAGCACTGAATGCAAGTGTCATAGCTAGTAAAAAGTAGGTGTTTTTAAGTACCTTGTTTGTTTCAATGGTAGACATTACCGGTTTCGCGGTATTGTACGATTGATTAAACGCCATTGTAGAGCTCCTTTAAGTGAAACGTGTGTGTTTCGATAATTTAACTAAAATTAGATTACCAACTCTTATATGTTTGGGCAAACCTTTGTAGATCAATAGAGTTAAATATTTAAATAAAAGAGTATTGACGGCTAAATTAAAAACACTTTGTTCTAACTTTAGACAAATTAATTGTTTTTTAAGCACTTAAACAATTAATTAAAAAAAAAGCTTCACAAAAGGGATGGGTTTCCCTATTATGCAGGCCGTGCGGAGAGATGGCAGAGTGGTCGAATGCACCGGTCTTGAAAACCGGCATGGGTTTATAGCCCATCTAGGGTTCAAATCCCTATCTCTCCACCACTTATTTAATAAGTGTGTGGTAATTAAAGTATCATTCATTTAAATAGTTATTAGTACACTCTTACTTTTAACTTAGCAGTATCGGAGAGATGGCAGAGTGGTCGAATGCACCGGTCTTGAAAACCGGCATGGGTTTATAGCCCATCTAGGGTTCAAATCCCTATCTCTCCACCATATAACAAAATAGCCCGCTAATTTAGCGGGCTTTTTTGTGTTTGGAACAAAATCAGTGCACTTATATCAATCCGTAATAATACTTAATCATTTTGCGGGGCTAAACGTGTCGCTCCCTGCATTGAAAAATTCTCATTTAGAACAACTAATAGCGGATTTTTTGCCTAGCTATCAACACGTTTTTCCGCCCTCAAAATAGACCACTTAATTAAGCGAATTGGTATTACATGTTTTATCTCTCATTAGTAAAATCTTAAAAGCAGATAGAATTGCTCACACACCACCTTCTGCTGTTAAATAACGTTGATGTTCTCTTCCTTTTTTTGTTTTTAATAAAACTACCATCACAAAAAATTTTAAATGAGTTGGAATGCACATATTAATGTGTGCTATTTTTAAACATTGGTGGATTAAAGGTATGCAAAATAGGATGTTGTGGCTCAAAGATGATCTAGATTCGAGAAAGTTAGTTGTATATCGTGCCGTCATGTTTTCGTTTATAGCGCTTTTTGTACTTTTTGTATTTCAACCTTTTGGCACTTCAAGCGATACCGAGTCTTACAAGTTTCTGCGGCTTTTTGGCTATGGGTTAGTAACCTTTTGTGCTTTGCTATTGTCAGGATTCATAGAAATAGTGTTACTTAAGTTTAAGCTAAGTAAATTAAGCCGTTTAATTATTATTCCTGTCACATATATTTTAATTACTGCGTTATTCAATCATGGGTATTTTGTGGTTGCTGTACTTGGGTCTTGGCATTGGCAGAATCAATTACTTTTTGTAGGGTATATTTTTTGTATTGGTGTATTTCCTCTTATTTTTTTACTTGTGGTAAATAGGCATGTAATAGATTTAACTAAGCCAAGTACAGTTAGCGTCGTTCAAGAGCAGTTGAGAGAAGTTGAATTAAAGACAATTACTCTTAAAGGCGATAATAAAAACGACGAAATTAACACGGCTCATCACCATATTTTATTTATTAAATCTTCAGACAACTATTGTGAAATAACAATACTGGAAGGAGCTTCAACTTCACGTAAACTATTACGTGTATCTCTTAGCGGTTTATTAAAGCAGCTTCCAGAAAATACAATTATATTACGATGCCACCGTTCTTATGCGGTCAACCTGCAAAACATTCAGCACTACAGTGGTAATGCCGGAGGGTTGCAATTATCGCTGCATACAATTGATATTAAAATACCGGTGTCTCGTTCTTATGTAAAAGTAATAAAAGATGCTTTGTCATTAATCCCAAAAACATGTTAATCCCCCCTAAAACATGGGCTTTATACCTCGTCTTGTAATTGAGACCTAATAAGTCGCTTTGTATTTTTACTATTGCCAAGATTAAGTTGAAATTTACAACTTAACGAGGAAAGTAGATATGAAATACGCTATCAAGGCACTTGTAATAATTTCTATATTTGTATTTTGCCACTATGTAATGAGGCAGTTTTGGGGAGAAGGTTGGTCTAGCTGGTTGTCTGAACTTGATAATCTAACTGGCATTTTATTTACCCCCGCTAAATATACTTTTTTATATGGACCGTTAGTTATTGCGGCTATTATTTTGTTTAAACAAAGTGAGCCTTTTGAATCTATAGGGCTTAATTCTTCTGGTTTTATTAACTATGCACTCGCAGCAATTATTTGTTGTGCTCCTATGGCAATAGGTTATGGATTTTTGAGTGATGAACTTAATCTATCAATACCAGCAATAATCACCGGCTCAGTTTATGCGGGTTTTTTTGAAGAGCTAATTTTTAGGGCTGCATTGTTTGGTGTTTTATTTAAATATTGTAGATGGGGCTTTGTGCCTGCGGCATTAATTAGTTCAGTAATATTTGGCCTGGGTCATATTTATCAAGGTAATGATGCGATTTCTGCATTGATGGCGGTTGCGATCACTACTATAGCAGGTACATGGTTTGCGTGGCTATATTGTGAATGTGGTTATCGTATTTGGTTTCCTATGTGGATGCATATTTTTATGAATGCAGCTTACGGAATATTTGGTATGTCGGGTGGCGCAGTAGGTGATCTACAAGGTAACTTGTTTAAAGCAACAGCCATTGTGTTAAGTATTGTGTATGTTGAGATGCTAATTCGACGAGGAAAGCAGCGCGAAGTTACATTATCAAAATTATTTCAATGCACTAAAAGTGGCCTTTATACGCAACAAGCTAACTTAAATTGATTGGGAAACGACCATGCTAGAACTATTTATTGTAATAACTATATTTAGCTCACCCTTTTTGATTCTTACTATTACTAAACGTTATTTCGCTTATAAAACTACAATAATGGCAGCGCAAGCAAAATTTAAAGGACTGAATAATAATAAGATAACAAAATTAGAGGAACAAACAGCGATGTTGAACAAAAGATTGGCAGTGCTAGAGGAAATAGTAACATCTCGCCACTTTGAGTTATCAAATAAAATAGCTCAGTTATAAGCACTTTGATAAGTATAACCCAAACGTATGAGCCTATTAATTTATTAATAGGCTCATACTGCAATAAGGTTTATTTTTAATCATAAATTACGACCATAGTCTCTATTTCTAAGCTTTAGATCTTGGTGCATGCTTAATACATTAAAATTTATACTCTGTATTAAGGATTATTAGATGAAACATCAACTCGCAAAAAGTGTCGCGCTTTCATTATTGTCCCCAGTAATTATTGGTAGCTTGTTAGGTATTTATTATGCTTTAACATTACAAGGTGATTTTGTTTCTTTATTCTTACAACTTTTTATAACTGCTATCTTAAATGCACATATTGTAGGCTTAACGATGGCGGCCTTTGTTGTGCCAGGGTATTTACTAATGTTTAAGTATTCTAAAGTTAATTATTCAGGTGTATTAACGCTTGGTTTGTTAGGTGGCGCTATATTTAGTTACTTATTAAGTGCCTCAACTGGCGAGATATTTTTGATTAATAGTGTTATGTCAGCATTTGCAGCCGGACTGTTTTTATTTGGTCTTCGCAAATCGGTAAAAAAATAATCGCAGCATTATTAACCAAGCACGCTGATAAACGGTGCGATTTCCTTTTTTTTACCTCCAAAAGGTTCCAATTTTTCACGACAAAGAGTACCTTTAGCTACTGTATGTTTAATAAGAAGTAGTTTGGTATGCAAAAGCACGATTTTTACCAGTCATTAGTTAAGCAAACTGAATCGCTGATAGCTGGTGAATCTAATGTAATTGCCAATTTGGCAAACATAAGCGCGCTGTTATTTACCTCTTTAGAAGATGTAAATTGGGCGGGCTTTTACTTTATGGATTCTCCTACTGAATTAGTACTTGGCCCGTTTCAAGGTAATCCTGCATGCATCCGTATTCCCGTTGGGAAAGGGGTATGTGGAACAGCTGCGGCAACCGCTGAAACACAATTAATTGAAGATGTTCACGCTTTTGACGGGCATATAGCCTGCGATGCAGCGTCTAACTCTGAAGTGGTTGTACCTATCATGAAACATGGTAAAGTATTCGCAGTACTAGACATTGATAGTCCAAGTATTGGCCGATTTGATGCTGATGATAAAGCTGGCCTTGAAGCATTAGTGAAATGCTTAGAGGCGAGCCTGTAATGAAAGATTTGCTAAATGTTCAAGACTACCTATTTGCTGTGCAAGATGTTGGCGACTGGGAAGGCGAAGAAGAGCATGTAGCGGAAACGCTCAATGATTTAATTCATATTGCATGGGATCGTCTTCCAGATGATTCAGAATGTGAATTTATTGATGAAACAATTAATGGTATTTGGGAACACCTTCGGGGTGATATGGCTGTAATAGAAGCCGATTTCGAAGAGTTGGTCGACTGGGTAACACACTACGTCGATTCGTCCCTTGATGAAAAGATGTGAAAAATAGGTTCTAAAATGGAAACCACAAACAAGCTAAAAGATATTAATGAAGTGTTGGAATTTTTATATCAAGAATTCCCACAATGTTTTAAACAAAAAGATGGCATCAAGCCGCTTAAAGTAGGTATTTTTAAAGATATTGCTGAGCGTATTGAAGGGTCTGAAAAAGTAAGTAAGACTCAAGTTCGTCAAGCGCTTAGAAAATACACGTCTAATTGGCGTTATTTAGAAGCTGTGACAAAGTCAGAGTTTCGTATTGATCTTGATGGTAATCAAGGTGAAAAAGTTGAGCAAGAGCATATCGACCATGCACAAAAAGCATTGGAAGAAAGCCGCGCTAAAATGGCAAAACGCAAAAAACAACAGCGTCCTCGCCAAGATTCTGATTCTAAATCTTTCAAGAAAAAACCAGCTCATGCTAGCAAAGCAGGCGATAAAAACGCACCTGCAGCTAACAAACCTGCTAAAGCAGCGCCAGTTAAACGTTCAGGAAAAATTGAACCTTTACCAGCTACTGAGGTCAAGGTTAATAATAAGGTTAAGGTTAAACTTGGCCAAGCACTTGTAAATGCAGTAATCACTGAAGTGAACAAAGATGACGTTCATGTTGAATTAGTGACAGGTATGCAAGTTAAAACCAAAGCTGACAGCTTATACATCGTTTAAGTTGTAAATAAATTAAGGAGTTGTGTATGAGTAAAAAGTTTACGCTCATTCCGTTAGTTGCTGCCCTGTTTTCAGGTTCATTATTTGCTGCTGTAGAAGCCGTTACAATTGACGATTTACCCCAGCTTAAGCAAGAGAGTCAACATGGTACTGCTAGCAAACGAGTGGCTAGCTTATTTGCTCGTTCACACTATACACCGGTTCGATTTAACGATGAGCTTTCTAGTAAAGTGTACGATCGTTATATCGAATCCCTTGATTTTAATAAAAGCGTTTTCTTAGCCAGCGATATTGCTTCTTTTGAGCAATATCGTGATGACTTTGATAACGCTATTACTACCGGTAAATTAGACTTTACGTTTGATATTTTTAACTTAAGTCTTAAACGCCGTTTTGAACGTTACGAGTATTCACTTACTTTACTTGAAAAAGAAATGACGTTTGATAAAGAAGATGAATACTTTTTTGACCGTGAAGATTCAGCATGGCCTGTGTCACAAGCTGAGCTTGATGAAATTTGGCGTGAGCGTGTAAAGTACGACGCACTGCGTTTAAAAATGACGGGTAAAGATTGGGAAGGCATTAAAGAAGTGCTGACCAAACGCTATAAAAATGCAGAAAAACGTTTAGTACAATCTAATTCAGAAGATGCTTTTCAAATTGTTATGAATTCGCTAGCACGTAGTATTGAGGCGCATACGTCTTATTTATCGCCACGTCGTGCAGAGCAATTCAAAATGGATATGGATTTAGAGCTTGAGGGCATTGGTGCCGTACTAAGCCCTGATGAAGACTACACTGTTATTCGCAGCTTAGTGCCGGGAGGCCCTGCAGATAAAACAGATCAAATTAAAGCTGATGACCGTATTATTGGTGTTGCCCAAGATGGCGAAGAATTTGTAGACGTAATTGGCTGGCGTTTAGATGACGTAGTTGATTTAATTAAAGGTCCTAAAGGGACTAAAGTACGTCTACAGTATTTAAAAGGTGTTGACGCTCACGGCGCACCTAAAGTTGTTGAAATCACGCGTGATAAAATTCGACTTGAAGATAGAGCGGCTAAATCAGAAGTATTTGAAGCTAAATACTCTGATTTAACAAGTAAAGTTGGCGTGATTGAAATTCCAGGCTTTTACAATAATCTTTCGAAAGATGTAAAAGTTGAGTTGGCTAAGCTTAAAGAAGAAAAAGTTGATGGTATTATTATCGACTTACGCCAAAATGGTGGTGGTTCTTTATATGAAGCAACACAACTGTCTGGTTTGTTTTTTGACCAAGGTCCAGTTGTTCAAATTCATACCTTAAATAACCGTATTGAAGAGCAAAAAGATCGTGATGGTATAACTTATTACGATGGTCCTTTAACTGTTTTAGTTGACCGTTACAGTGCCTCTGCTTCTGAAATATTTGCAGCAGCTATGCAAGATTATGGTCGTGCAGTTATTATTGGCGAACAAACTTTTGGTAAAGGTACAGTACAACAGCACAAAGGCTTAGGCCGCGCTTACGATTTATATGATAATGCGCTGGGTAGCGTACAATATACGATTGCTAAGTTTTATCGTATTAACGGTGGTAGTACGCAACATAAAGGTGTGATCCCTGATATTTCGTTTCCATCAGCAATCGATCCTGCAGAGTGGGGCGAAAGTAAGCAAGATAATGCACTTCCTTGGGACAGCATTGTTAAAGCGAAATACAAAAAATCAGGTAATTTAACACCTATTATTACGTACCTTGAGAAACAACACGAAGTACGAATTAAATCAGAACCCGAATTTGGTTATGTATTTAATGACATTACCTTATACAACGAAGAGAAAGACCGTAAAACTATCTCTTTAGTTGAAGCAGACCGTATTAAAGAAAAAGATGAAGGTGAAGCACGTGCACTTGTACGTACTAACGAACGTCTTAAGCGTTTAGGTAAAGATCCGGTAGAAAACTTAGACGATTTACCTGAAGTAATTGAAGAGCTTGACCCATTTTTGGAAGAAGCTGCATTAATTACTCAAGATTATATTAATTATGGTCGTATAGCTAAGAAGTAACAACTGGTTTTACCTCTATAAAAAAGGCGCATTAGCGCCTTTTTTACTACCTAAAATTTACTAAATTGTTATAATATTTGATTACATAAAGTTGAGCTAGAACAATCATGCTCAATTAATGCGCTTTACGTGCTAAAAATAATAATTAAACACACAGTAAGTGTGTCTAGGAGTCTCTACTTTGAAGCTATTGGATGACAAACCAATCAAGCCCGCCTCGTTTTTTGATGCATTAATTCCTATCTCTGTATTAATTTGTTTACTTGGTGCTGCAGTTTACTTATTTGGTGATAACTCTTCATCAGGCCCTAACCAAATTGCACTTTTATTTGCTACTTTTGCAGCGGCTTTAATTGGGCTTAAAAACGGTTATACATGGAAAAAATTAGAACAAGCCATGATTGAAGGTATAACGCTTTCACTTGGCGCTATCCTAATTTTACTTATGGTAGGTGCGTTAATTGGCACTTGGCTACTTTCTGGAACTGTACCAACTTTAATTTATTATGGCTTGCAAGTTATAAACCCAAGTTGGTTTTATGCAGCGAGTTGTTTAATTTGTGGCATTGTAGCTATGAGTATAGGTAGTTCTTGGACTACTGCCGCTACGATAGGTGTTGCTTTATTAGGCGTTGCAACGGGTCTTGGACTTGAACAAACAGTT
Source organism: Pseudoalteromonas sp. C8 (assembly GCF_011378685.1). NCBI lineage: Bacteria > Pseudomonadati > Pseudomonadota > Gammaproteobacteria > Alteromonadales > Pseudoalteromonadaceae > Pseudoalteromonas > Pseudoalteromonas sp. C8. The sequence continues at coordinate 191,545 of NZ_WTKT01000005.1, read as the reverse complement.
ACAGCAGGCGCTGTTATATCTGGCGCGTACTTTGGTGATAAGTTAAGCCCACTGTCAGAAACAACCAATCTAGCGCCAGCAGTTGTAGGCGCTGATTTATTTGAGCATATTCAACATATGCTGTGGACGACAGTACCAAGTTTTGTAATTGCACTGATTATATTTATATTCATGGGCTTTAACGCAACTGCTTCAAGCGAAGCGGGGCGCATTGATGAAATAACGGCTATTTTACAGCAAAACTTTAATATTGGTTTTGAAATGCTAATCCCGCTAATTGTACTTTTAGTTTTAGCGATTAAAAAAATGCCAGCCTTTCCTGCTATCTCTATCGGTGCTGTTGTGGGCGCTGTTTGGGCCATGTTGTTTCAATCTGATTTAATTGCTAGCCAAATTGATGTTTCTCAAGGGCAGCTAGTTGGCTATTTTAAGCTTGTTTGGACGACGTTTTTTGATGGTTTTAGCATAAGTACAGGCGATGACAAAATGGACTCCCTACTCAGTGGTGGCGGTATGTCCGGAATGCTTACAACCACATGGCTTATTATGACTGCACTGATGTTTGGTGCCATTATGGAAAAAACAGGCCTTTTGGATATTTTTGTTAAAAGCATACTTAAAATAGCTAAAAGTACGGGATCGTTAATTGCGGCAACAATAGCAACGTGTATTGGTACTAACGTGATAGCGGCCGATCAATATATTGCAATTGTTGTACCTGGTCGTATGTTTAAAGATGAATATGAAAAACGTGGTTTGAAGCCTGTTAACTTATCTCGTACATTGGAAGATGGCGGTACAATTACCAGCCCACTAATTCCATGGAACACGTGTGGCGCATATATGCAAAGCGTTTTACTAATAAATCCTTTTGATTATGCACTCTACGCTTTCTTTAACTTAATTAACCCTGTTTTAGCGGTGGTTTATGCCTACTTGGGCATTAAAATTTTACGTATTAAGCCAAAACAATCCGCCTAATTTTAAACAGCTCCTTTTAACTTAAAAGGAGCTGTTTTGGAGTATCTATGACTGAATCAAGTAAACCTCAAGCACAATATCTTAAAGACTATAAAGCTCCTGATTTTTTAATTGACCACACAGAGCTAACCTTTGACTTACAGCCATTATCAACCAAAGTAAGCTCTTTGCTAACGCTTACGCGTGTTGGTGATAAAAAAGCACCTTTAGTGCTTGATGGTATTGATTTACGCTTACTGTCTTTATCTATTGATACGGTTGATATAACTGATTATGAAATTATTGGCGAGCAGCTAATAATTAATAACCTACCGGATAGTTGCCAATTAAGTATTGTGACCGAGATATCGCCTGAGACGAATACTTCTTTAGAGGGTTTGTATTTATCTGGCGGTGCGTATTGTACACAGTGTGAAGCGCAGGGTTTTAGAAAGATCACCTATTACATGGATCGCCCTGATGTACTTGCCACGTTTGATGTAACTATTATTGCCGATAAAAAGTATCTACAACTTCTTTCTAATGGTAATCAAGTAGACAGTGGTGAAACACAAGATGGTCGTCATTTTGTTAAATGGCAAGACCCATTTAAAAAGCCGAGCTATTTATTTGCACTTGTAGCGGGCGATTTTGATGTTTTAAAAGATACGTACACGACTAAAAGCGGCAGAGATGTAGAATTAGCATTGTTTGTTGATAAAGGTAATTTATCTAAAACCCCCCATGCTATTGCCTCACTCAAAAAGGCAATGCAGTGGGATGAAGAACGCTTTAATTTAGAGTATGACCTTGATATTTATATGATTGTAGCCGTCGATTTTTTCAACATGGGCGCGATGGAAAATAAAGGGCTAAACGTTTTTAATAGTAAATGCGTATTAGCTAATCAAGAAACAGCCACAGATAAAGACTACCATACGATTGAATCCATTGTAGGGCATGAGTACTTTCATAACTGGACAGGTAACCGAGTTACTTGTAGAGATTGGTTTCAGTTATCGCTAAAAGAAGGGTTGACTGTATTTAGAGACCAAGAGTTCAGTAGTGATTTAGGCTCTCGTGCACTTAACCGAATTGATGCGGTCAAAGTTATGCGGACGCATCAGTTTAGCGAAGATGCAGGCCCTATGGCTCACCCAATTCGCCCTGAGAAAGTTATTGAAATGAATAACTTTTATACAGTAACTGTATACGATAAAGGTGCTGAAGTTATCCGTATGATGCACACATTACTGGGTGAAACTAACTTTCAAAAAGGGATGACGCTTTACTTTGAGCGCCACGATGGGCAAGCAGTTACATGTGATGACTTTGTAAGTGCGATGAGCGATGCATCAGGTGTTGATTTAGAGCAATTTAAACAATGGTATAGCCAATCAGGTACACCGCGTTTAAATGCAATTCAAAAATTTGATAGCAGCTCAAATACATACACTTTGACAATCGAGCAAACAGCGCCAGCTAATCAGCCAGAGAATAAAAAGCTTCATATACCTTTTGCTATTGAACTACTTGATGCCAATGGACAAAGTATTGCTCTGCAATATAAAGGTAAAAAGCTAGATCATGTACTCGATGTAACTAATGCGACTCAAACATTTAGCTTTGATAATATTTTAGAAAAGCCTGTTGCGGTTTTACTCGAAGACTTTTCTGCACCTTGTATTTTAAACCAGCAAACAACAGAGCCCGAACTATTGCATATTATGCGTTTTGCGCGCAGTAATTTTTCACGTTGGGATGCACAACAGCAGCTATTCATTAAGGCGATTAAATCTCAAATCACCGATGCAACGAATAGCGTATTAAGCAGCGAAATTATAAATGCGCTACGTGTACTTATAAACACCAAAGAGGGCGATTTAGCTTTAATTGCAGAGCTGTTTAAATTGCCGAGTTTTGACACGTTAGCTGCTGAATTTGATGTAATACCTGTAGATGACATTATTGAAATAACAGAAAAGTTTGAGCAACAAATTGCTGATGAACTTGCTGATGAGCTGCTTAGTTGTTACGAATCTCTTGAAGATGATGGCAGTATAAGTGCAAGCGCTGTTGCGAATCGTGCTTTAAAGCAAATATGTCTGCACTACCTTGCTAAAACACAAAGTCCAGAAGCTGTAACCTTTATTAAAGAAGCTGCAAGCTCGACTAATATGACTAATGTACTTGGTGCCCTAAGCGCTGTGGTAAAAGCTTCACACCCTGTTAGAGATGAGCTTTTGAGTCATTTTGATAGTCAGTGGCGTCATGATGTTTTAGTCATGGATAAGTGGTTTGCACTGCAAGCTATGCAATCAGGCAGTACTGCTATAGATGATATTAAGGCACTTTACGAACACCCGTGTTTTGATTTTTCAAATCCTAACCGTGTACGTGCACTTGTAGGAAGTTTTAGCCACTTTAATACAGCACAATTTCATCGAGCAGATGCTCAAGGCTATGCGTTATTAGGTGATTTATTAATAAAACTTAATGCAATTAATCCACAAAATGCATCGCGTATGCTAACACCGTTTATGTCGTGGAAGCGTTACGATGATGTACGCTCACAAGCAATGAAACTGCAATTACAGCGCTTAGCCAATTTAGATGGCCTAAGTGCTGACTTGTATGAAAAGGTTGAAAAAGCGCTCGCATAAATGATTGAGTATTATTTTACCTTAAGATTGAGCTATAACGAGTGCATGGATTACTACCATGGCCGTTTTAGCTCTTTACAAGTTGTAGAGGATGGCGGTAAAACAATTCGTTTTGCTGCTACGCATTTGAGGCCCTTCATTTCGAGCTTGGGTGTACGTGGCCGTTTTAGACTCTTATTAACCCCCGAAAACAAGTTCATCCGCCTAGAGCGAGTGGCCTGACGCTCGGTTTTTATGTTATATATACATAAAAATATTGTATTTTTGTTAATTTCAATTTGTCCTATTGTTAAATTACGTGTATAAATTATCTGGTACGACGTCTTACCAATACGTAAGCGTTAACCAGAATAAGAAGTATATGACAGATTAGAGCGAGTATTTGTAATTTTACTGATTCGCTTCTATCGTTATGATTACACTAAAAACAATAACTTGATCACACAAAATGACCCGCGACAGGGGGGAACCAAAATGATAAGAAGATCGCTTTTTGTTAAAAATAGAATCGCTATAGGTTTAGCAGCCGCTAGTTTAGGTTTATCTGCAGCAAGTACTCAAGCTGTAACATTTGAAGCTGGAGGTTTTGATATTACCTTCGATTCAACCTTTTCATATGGGCAAAGTGTTCGTGTAGAAGACAGAGACTTTAACCTAATTGGCAAAAGTAATAACCCAGCATTTGATTGGACAGGATACAACCCAGCGCTAAGTAATACTATTTACTCATCACAAGATGTATGGGCACAACCGGGCTCTTACTCAAACAATGGTGATGCGGGTAATTTAAATTTTGATAGTGGTGACTCCTTCTCAAAACTATTGAAGGGCACACACGACCTTTCAATAAATAAAGATAACTACGGTTTGTTCACTCGCTTCATGTATTTTTATGACTTTGCGTTGATGGATGGCAATCATGCATATTCAAATCCTACATCAGGGCAGGGTGTTGATCCATGTGACGATAAAGACACCAAAGCACAAAGTTGTGCCGACATACGTTTATTAGACGCGTTTGTATGGGCCGATTTTGATTTAAATGATGGTAATAACCCTTTATCTGTCCGTTTAGGCCAGCAAGTAGTTAACTGGGGTGAAAGTACGCTTATATCTCATGGTATTAACGTAAACCCAGTTGATATAGATCGATTAAAAGCACCTGGCGCTGAGCTAAAAGAAGCATTTATACCAATCGGTATGCTTTGGGCATCGCTCGGAATTACTGAGAATATTACGCTTGAAGGTTTCTACCAATATCAATGGCAAGAAACACGTTTACCAGCAGCAGGTACATACTTTTCTACTAATGACTTTGCAGCAGAAAATGGTTATCAGCAGAATGTTCAATTAGGCTTTACGTCTAATCCTGATATTGATGTTGCTTTTTTAACGGATAGTTTAAATAACCTAACATCTGATTTTGCATTAGCAGCAGCTGCTCAAGGTATTGATCCTTCAAGTGCTGAAGGAAGCGCTTTATTAGCCCAAATGTATCTTGCTTACCCAACTAAGGTTGCATTAAAAGGCAAAGGGGATAATGGTAAAACAGAACCTGAAGATGGCGGCCAGTACGGTTTACGTTTAGGTATATTTTTACCTGAATTTAATGATACTGAAATTGCGTTATACCACGTGAACTACCACAGTCGTCGTCCGCTTATATCTGGTCGTGTATCAAACTTTTCGCAGGCAGCAATTGCTCAAGATTTAGCGATGATCATGACAACAGAAATTACGTCAGATAATGTTGCTGATTTAACCGCTTTTTCTAAAGCTGAAAACGACTACCCAGAAGATATTAAACTATATGGTTTAAGTTTTAACACAACTATTGGTGAAACAGCCTTTGCGGGTGAGTTTGCGTTTCGTCAAGATGAACCACTGCAAATTGATGACGTAGAGTTACTTTATACAGCTATGCCTGAGCAGTTAGCTCTTGCAGGTCTTCGTCCTGATTTTGCAGGTATTTCGCAAATGAGTTTTGGCGATGATATTAGTTCTGTTGGTGCGGGTGAAGTTGCTCAAGGCTATATTGAACGTGATACATCACAAATTCAATTCACGGCTACTCACTTATTTGGACCTTCATTAGGTGCTGATAGTTGGGCTGTAGTTGGTGAAGTGGGTGCAGTAAAAATTCATAACATGCCAGAATATGACGAAATACGTTTAAATGTATCCGGTACTGGCCGTAGTGGCACAATTACAGGCCCAGGTACTACTGATTATTCAACATTGCAACTTGGTTTATCAAATGGCGCTGAAGAAAAATCATTCGCCACAGCATCTTCTTGGGGTTACCGCCTAATTGCTAAAGGTGATTATTTTAACCTTTACAAAGGTATTAACTTCTCTCCACGTTTTGTATTTTCTCATGACGTAAATGGTAATACACCAGATCCTATGTTCTTATTTATCGAAGATCGTAAATCTTTAGGTGCAACCATGAACTTTAACTACCAAAATGCGTGGTCACTTGATGTGAGCTATAACTCGTTTTGGGGCGGCGGCGATATTAATACTTTCTCAGATCGCGATTACGTTTCTTTTAACTTAAAATATTCTATTTAGGGGTAACATTATTATGATTAAAAAACCTACCCTCATCGCTACAGCTTTTTGTAGCTTGTTTGCAAGCAGCGCAGCTTTAGCTAAATTAAACGCTGATGAAGTTGCTCAATTAGGTCAAAACTTAACGCCAATGGGCGCAGAAAAAGCAGCTAATGCTGATGGCTCTATTCCAGCATGGAATAATGGCATTACAACAGCCCCTGCAGGTTATGAAGCTGGTATGCATCACCTTGACCCATTTACAGCTGATAAAGTGCTTTTCACTATTGATAAAAGTAATATTGAAAAGTACAAAGCCAATTTAAGTCCGGGTCAAATTGCTTTATTTGAAGCATACCCAGACACATTTAAAATGCCTGTGTATGAAACTCGCCGTTCTGCGTCTTACCCTCAGTTTGTGTATGATGCGACTAAAAAGTTTGCACCGACTGCTGAATTAATTGAAGGCGGTAACGGTATTAAAAATACGGCGATTGGTATTCCTTTCCCTATTCCTAAAACGGGTTTAGAGGCAATTTGGAATCATTTATTACGTTACCGTGGCCAGTCTATTGAGCGTTTTGGTGGTCAAGCTGCACCGACTGCATCTGGTTCTTATAACTATGTTGGCTTTGATGAGCAGTTATTAGTTAAATACTCAGACCCTAGTGCAACACCAGCAGAGCTGCAAGACTCAAATATTTTGTTTAAGTTTAAACAAAGCGTTACAGAACCGGCTCGTTTAGCGGGTACTGCATTATTAGTTCATGAAACAATGGATCAAATATTAACGCCGCGCCAAGCATGGACTTATAACTCGGGACAACGTCGTGTTCGTCGTGCACCTAATGTTGCATATGATGCACCAGGCACAGCTGCAGATAGCCTGCGTACTACCGATGATTTTGATATGTTTAATGGCTCGCCAAATCGTTACAACTGGACACTAAAAGGCAAGCAAGAGTTATATATACCTTACAACAGCTATAAACTTCATAGTGATAAGCTAGAGTACGATGATATTTTAATGCCTGGCCATATTAACCCAGAACATACACGTTACGAAAAACACCGTGTTTGGGTTGTTGAAGCTAACTTAAAAGATGATACACGTCATATCTATAAAAAACGTGTGTTTTACATCGATGAAGATAGCTGGCAAGTACAGGTTACTGATATTTATGATAACCGCGACCAACTTTACCGTGTAGCAATGGCTTATGGCCTTAACTACTACGAAGTACCTACACAGTGGAGTACGCTTGAGGTTTATCATGATTTGAATTCTCGTCGTTATTTAGCAATTGGTTTAGATAATCAAGAAAAAATGTACGATTTTTCACAGTCATTTAACGATAACGAATTTACTTCAAGCGCTTTACGTCGCGCAGGTAGATAGTATTAAGCTAGGCACTTAACAATTTGTTAAGTGCCTTTTCCTTTCTCATCGCGTTTGTCTTACAGCGCGCAACGCTTTCCCCAGTAAAAAGACAAACAACTCTCTCGTACAAGGCGATTAAAATTTATGAAGTATTTGGTATATGCCAGCCTGATAATAAGCGGTGCGAGTGTTGCACAAGAAGCCCCTAACAATGCAATCAGTGCAACAAATGCAGCTAAAACCTTACTCACCGACATAACCAACACAGGCAATGGTCTAATTGCAGTAGGTAAACACGGTACTGTTATTAAAAGTATCTCGGGTGATAAATGGCAACAAGCTGAGCTAGTCCCAACTCAAGTGCTATTAACTGCCGTTGATTTTAGTAATGAAAATAATGGATGGGCGTGTGGCCACGATGCAACAATAATAAATACTACTGACGGTGGTGTTAATTGGCAACTACAACAAGCACAACCAAAATTAGACAAACCATGTTTAGATATTCTATTTGAAGATGATTTAAAAGGTTTTGCAGTGGGCGCATATGGCATGTTTTATCAAACCACCGATGGTGGTAAACATTGGCAAAAACGCTTTTTAGATTCGCTATTATTTAGTGATGATCGTGATTACTTGAACGATTTAAAAGAAAATGACCCCGAAGGATACGAAGCCGAAACTGCTTCAATTTTACCGCACTTTAATCGAATCGAAAAAACAGATAATGGTTTAATGCTGGTTGGTGAGATGGGCTTGATGGCCAGAAGCATTGATGATGGTCAAACTTGGCAAAGGATAGAAGAAATTTATCCTGGTTCATTCTTTGCAGTTGCATCAGATAGCACACAAGAAATTGTGGCAGGGCTTCGAGGTAATGTTTTTGCAAAGCAAAATGGTGAACAGCAGTGGCAGCATTTCGAAAATGTTAAAACAGCGACGATCAACAACATCATTAATTATAATAATAAACAATGGCTTATGCTTGCCAACAGTGGCGTTATTTTTCATCTTCAAGATGGGTTACTCACCCATGAGCAGCTTGCTGACGGTAAAGCGATTCTTGATGGTGTAATTTTAGATAACAGACTGATCATGGCTACAGAAGATGGCATTAAAGTGAAGGAGTTAACCCCTTAATGCATAAACTACTCGATTTTATTGAAAAGGCGATTTTTAGACATCGCTTAATTATGCTTATAAGTTTTGCACTTATAACCTGTTTACTTGTATTCAAAGCGACTCAAATTCAATTAGATGCATCGTTTAATAAAAATATTCCGTTAAACCACGACTATATGAAAGTATACACTAAGCATGAAAAACAGTTTGGTGGTGCAAACAGTATTTTGATTTCAGTGTGTGATGACAGCGGTGATATATTTAATCCAGAGTTCTTTACTCAGTTAAAAGCGGTCCACGATCAGCTTTATTTTATTCCAGGTGTAAATCGTCCATTAGTTAACTCTATATTTTCACCCAGTGCTCGTTTTGTTGAAGTAGTCGAGGATGGCTTTGCAGGCGGTCCAATTATTCCTGCCAACTTTAAAGCTGACAAACGTGGCTTAGGTGTTGTAAAAGAAAATATCGAAAAAGCAAAAGTTGTAGGACGTATGATTGCCAGCGATTACTCGTGTGCAATGGTAACTGCTCAACTTTTAGAAACTGATCCTCAAACACAACAAAAATTAGACACATTAGCTTTTGCACAAAAGCTAGAAAGTGATTTAAGAGAGCCTTTAAGTACGGACAAAGTAAGTATTCATATTATTGGCTTTGCAAAAATGGCTGGTGATATAGCTGAAGGCGCTAAAGGGGTGGTTGTATTTTTTGCCATTGCTATCGCTTTTACCTTTATTATGGTCTGGCTATTTTGTGGCAGTTTAAAGCTGACTATTTTGCCTATCGCATGTTCCATTATTGCTGTTATTTGGCAATTAGGCCTGCTTTCAAGTTTAGGTTTTGGCCTAGACCCTATGTCTATTTTGGTACCGTTTTTAGTATTTGCTATTGGTGTAAGCCATGGCGTGCAGATGATAAATGCGATTGGTAAAAAAGTAGGTGAAGGTAAAACAACACGTATTTGTTGTCAGTCAAGTTTTAGGGCTTTATTAGTGCCAGGCGGTATTGCACTGCTTTCAGACACCGTAGGCTTCTTAACATTACTTACCATCGATATTGGTATTATCCGTGAACTTGCCATTACAGCGAGTTTAGGTGTAGCAGTAATTATATTTACTAATTTAATCTTATTGCCAGTTTGGGCTTCGTACATGAACTTTGAAAACAGTGTACATATTCAATCTGGTGATGCAGCAAAACCAAACATGCTCGATAAAATCCGCGACTTACTTGTTAAAGCGACTGATCCTAAAGTAGCTAAAATGATTATTGGTTTTACACTTGTTCTATTTGCTTTAGGTTACTGGCAAGCAGATAAAATGCGTATAGGTGACTTACATGCAGGCGCGCCATCACTGCATCAAGATGCCCGTTATAATCAGGATACATTCTTAATATCTGATAAATATACTATCTCGTCTGATATCTTAAAGGTAATTGTAGAAGCATATCCTGCAGCATGTACTGAGCATGATGTGATGGAGCGTATAAGCCGTTTTCAATACAAAGTAGAGAATGTAGCAGGTGTGCAGTCTGCTGTAAGTTTGAGCTCTGTAGCTCAATCGGTTAACGCAGGCTACAACGAAGGCAATTTGAAATGGCAAAGCTTGCCACGAAATTCAGCAAGTTTAGTTCAGTCAACGTCTCGAGTTGAAACTAGTACAGGTTTACTTAACGGTGATTGTTCAGTTATGCCAGTGATTATATTTTTAGATGATCATAAAGCACAAACTATCGATACTGTGATTAAAAGTGTTAAGCAATTTGCACAAGAAGAGGGCACTGATAAATTAGCATTTAAACTAGCGTCAGGACCTGTTGGCGTAATGGCAGCGACTAATGAGTCAGTTGCAGAAGCGCAAATACCAATGATGCTTTATGTTTATGGTGCCGTTATCATCTTATGTTTAATGAGCTTTAGAAGCGTAAAAGCAACGATTGCTGTGGTATTGCCGCTTTATATCGTATCAACACTTGCACAAGCACTTATGGTGCAATTAGAAATAGGCTTAACCGTTTCTACTTTGCCAGTTATTGCTCTAGGAGTAGGTATTGGGGTCGATTACGGTATTTATATACTGTCGTCGATGATGGGGCAGCTTAAGCAAAATGTACCATTAAGTGTTGCTTATCGAAATGCGCTTGTTGAACGTGGAAGTGCGGTTCTATTTACCGGTATTACACTTGCGATTGGTGTGAGTACGTGGATATTCTCAGATCTTAAATTCCAAGTTGATATGGGTATACTGTTAACCTTCATGTTTTTAGTAAATATGTTAGGTGCAGTGTTGTTATTACCCGCTATTGGTAGCCTTCTCTGGACTGACCAGAAAAAATAATGTGAATAATTTTGCTCCTAAATGGCCTGTAAAGGCCATTTATATCTACAATTTGTGAATAGATGACCAAATAGCTGAAATGCTTAAAATGTTTTCATCGAAAAGGCTGTTTATTAGCTGTAAAAGGGTTAGAATTTAATTGACTCCACGCTAATGAATAGCTGTACAAATTCCTGCTCCTGAGCAGTAATAGATTAAGGAACATACAATGACACGAAATGAAGGCCAAGCCTCGGTTATCCTAGATAATGTCTGTAAGCTGATCCAGAAAAAAGTTCGCGCTGATAATGTGTTACTCGTTGAGAAATTCGCCAAAGCCTTGTACAGCAATATGTCTAAAGAGGATTTGGCAAACCGCAACGATAGTGACCTATATGGCGCAGCATTAAGCCTTTGGAACTCGCTAGAAAAAAATACTACCGACGACGCTGTTATCCGCGTTTTCAACCCTGAAGTGGCAAAAGATGGCTGGCAGTCATCACATACAATCGTAGAGATTATTACTAAAGACATGCCGTTTTTAGTTGATTCTGTTCGTATGGCCATGACTCGTGAAAATATCGCCTCTCACTTATTACTTCACTGCCCATTAAAAATTAAGCGCGATGAAAACGCTAAAATTTCTGGATTATCAAATTTAAAAGCAGAGCAAGAATCCTCATCTACTAAAACAGTATTTTTTATTGAAATTGACCGTCAAACAGATTCTTCTGTGATTGAGTCTTTCAAGAAAGAGTTAGAGTCGGTTCTTGTTGATGTATCAGTTGCTGTTGATGATTGGCAGCCAATTCGTAAAAAATTGATTGCAGTAACCAAAGAGTTACCTAAACGTCATCATAATAAAACGACAGAAGAAGTTTCAGAAACAACTGAGTTTTTAGATTGGTTAGCGAAAGATAACTTTACCCTAATGGGTTACCGTGAATATGAGCTAAGCCCAGTTCAAGGTGATTACCAATTAAAAGGTAAAATGGAATCAAGCCTTGGCTTGATGAAAAACTCTACTGAAGAACACACACGATTATTATCAGAATTACCAGAAGTTGCTCGCCAAGAAGCACGCAGCAGCAACCTACTGATCTTGACAAAAACAAACTCTGTTTCTCGCGTTCACCGTCCAGCCTACATTGATTACGTAGGTATTAAGCGTTTTGACGATGAAGGCAATGTAATTGGTGAAGACCGCTTTATTGGTTTGTTCTCATCAAGCTTTTACAATAATAGTGCTACTGATGTGCCTGTTTTAAAAAGTAAAATTAACCGCATTATGGAAATGTGTGATTTTGCTAAAGGTACACACGCTTACAAAGCTGTTTTAAATATTTTAGAAACCTACCCACGTGATGAGCTAGTTCAAGCGCGCGAAAGTGAGCTACTTGAAGTTGCTATGGGTGTTTTACAAGTACAAGAGCGCGATATGTGTCGCTTGTTTGTACGTAAAGATGCGTATGGTCGCTTTTTATCTTGCATGGTTTATGTTCCTCGCGAACGCTATAACACGGCTCTTCGTCGTGAAACGCAAGATATATTAGCTAATGCATTTAATTCTGACGATAAAGTCGAATTTACTACTTATTTCTCTGAGTCAACACTGGCGCGTACTCATTACACCGTTCGTGTGACCGACAACAAGATCGAATATAACGTGAAAGACATCGAAAACAATTTAGTAGAAGCTGCACGTACGTGGGAAGATAAACTTCAATCTGCACTTTTAGAGTCTGCGGGTGAAGCACGTGGTAACGATTTAAATCGTAAATACTGTAATGCGTTTGCACGCTCATACAAAGACGAAGTGCTTCCAAGTGCTGCGGTTGTTGATATTGAAAAGTTAGAACTACTTAGCGATGAAAACAAGCTAGAAATGCTGTTTTACCGTCCTCAAGAAGAAGCAAACAGTAATATTGTACGATTAAGCTTATTCCATAAAGATGAGCCAATTCACTTATCTGATGTTATGCCAATGCTTGAAAACTTTGGTCTGCGCGTTGTTGGTGAAACACCATATTCAGTTAAAACTAGCGATGGTCGTATTAACTGGATCATGGACTTCTCGATGCTTATTGACAGCAAAGGGATGGCAGATTTTGATAAAATTTCAGCACGTTTTCGCGCTGCGTTAACAAATGTTTGGGGCAACCGCCTTGAAAATGATGGTTTTAACCGTTTAGTGTTAATGGGTGGCCTAACTGGCCGCGAAGCCTCTATTTTACGTGCTTACGCTAAGTACATGCGTCAAATTGGTGTAACGTTCTCACAAAGTTACATAGAAAGTACATTTGCAAATTATCCAAACATTGCAGCGCAAATTGTTAATTTATTTGCTAAAAAGTTCTCAGTTAAGAGCCCAGCAAGTGCTAAAACACTTGAAAAGTTAAGTACGCAAATTTACTTAGAACTTGAAAATGTAGCAAACCTTGATGATGACCGTATTATACGTTTATACGTAGATATGATTGTTGCGACGCTACGTACTAACTATTTCCAAAAAGATGATGCAGGTCAGTTTAAGTCGTATGTCTCGTTTAAAATACAGCCTAGCTTAATTCCTGATGTACCACTTCCACTTCCTGCGTTTGAGATTTTTGTTTATTCTCCGCGCGTTGAAGGTGTGCATTTACGTTACGGTAAAGTAGCGCGTGGTGGTCTGCGTTGGTCTGACCGTCGTGAAGACTTCCGTACTGAAGTACTTGGCTTAGTTAAAGCGCAACAAGTTAAAAATACAGTAATTGTACCTGTTGGTTCTAAAGGTGGTTTTGTATGTAAACAATTACCTAGTGAGCGCGAAGCGTTTATAAAAGAAGGCCAAGAGTGTTACAAAATCTTTATCCGTGGTCTTCTAGATATTACAGATAACATAGAGCGCGGTGAAGTAGTGCCAGCTCGTGATGTTGTTCGCCACGATGAAGATGATGCTTACTTAGTAGTTGCAGCCGATAAAGGTACCGCTACTTTCTCTGATATCGCAAACGGCATAGCTAATGAATACAATTTCTGGCTAGGCGATGCATTCGCATCAGGTGGCTCGGTTGGTTACGATCATAAGAAAATGGGTATTACAGCTAAAGGCGCATGGGAGTCAGTTAAACGACATTTCCGTGAAATGGATATCGATTGTCAAACGACTGACTTTACAGTGGTAGCTATAGGCGATATGGCTGGTGATGTATTTGGTAATGGTATGTTGTTATCTAAGCATATTCGGTTACAAGTTGCCTTTAACCATATGCACATTTTTGTTGATCCGAACCCAGATGCTGCTACTTCTTACCCAGAGCGCGAACGTTTATTTAATATGCCGCGTTCATCGTGGGAAGACTACAATAAAGAGTTAATTTCTGCCGGTGGTGGTGTTTTCTCTCGCGCTGCTAAATCAATTACGCTTAGCCCAGAAATGAAAAAAATGTTGGGCACTAAAAAAGCAAGTATGACCCCAAATGAGTTAATGAAAGCTTCATTGATGATGGAGTTCGATTTACTGTGGAATGGCGGCATTGGTACATACATAAAAAACTCTAAAGAAACTGATGCAGATGTAGGGGATCGTGCAAACGATGCACTACGTATCAATGGTAGAGATTTAGGCGCTAAAATAATTGGTGAGGGCGGTAACTTAGGTGCAACTCAATTAGGTCGTGTTGAATTTGCAGCTAAGGGTGGTCGTGTTAATACTGACTTCATTGATAACGTAGGAGGCGTTGCCTGTTCAGATAACGAAGTTAACATTAAGATTTTACTTAATGGCTTGGTTGCTGAAGGTGACTTAACACGTAAACAACGTGATGAGCTACTTTACTCAATGACAGATGAAGTATCTGAATTAGTATTAAAAGACTGTTACCGTCAAACACATACTATTTCAATTACGCAGTCTAAAGGTACTTCAACGCTTAAAGAAAAGATTCGCTTTATTCATGCACTTGAAAAAGATGGTAAGTTAAACCGTGCTATTGAGTTTATTCCAAGTGATGAAGAATTGGCAGAACGTGCAGCCGCAGGTAAAGACTTAACTCGCCCTGAGCTTTCAGTGCTAGTGTCTTACGCAAAAATGGTATTAAAAGAGTCTTTAGTAAGTGATGAAATTACTGAAAACCCTTACTATCGTCAATTGCTTGTGAAGTCATTCCCACGTCCTCTACGTGAGAAGTTTAACGATGCGATGAACAACCATCCACTTCGTAAAGAAATTATTGCAACCAAACTTGCTAACAGCATTGTTAACGATATGGGTTTAAACTTCATGGTACGTATGCATGAAGAAACCGGTGCCAACGAAGCTGAAATTGCAATGTGTTACTCAATTGCTAGCGAAATATTTGAAATGCGCGATACATGGTCGTCTATCAGCGCACTGGATAATAAAATACCAGCAGCGGTACAAACTGAAATGCTTTACCAACTTCGTCGTACTGTTCGTCGTACTACGCGTTGGTTCTTACGTCATCGTAATAAGTCACAAACGATTGAACAAGGAATTGAATTCTTTGCGCCAACATTTAAAGATTTAAGCGATAATTTAAATACGTACATGATTGAAAAAGAAAATGACCGTATTGTAATTGAAGCTAATAAGTTAATTGATGCCGGCGTTCCTGCAGATAT
This sequence comes from Pseudoalteromonas sp. C8, assembly GCF_011378685.1. NCBI lineage: Bacteria > Pseudomonadati > Pseudomonadota > Gammaproteobacteria > Alteromonadales > Pseudoalteromonadaceae > Pseudoalteromonas > Pseudoalteromonas sp. C8. Next base: position 175,925 of record NZ_WTKT01000005.1, on the reverse strand, counting down.
AGCTAAGCGTATTGTTTCGTTATCAAGCTTATTCTCTGTGATGGATTTAGCTGAAGTTGCTAATAATTCAGGTAAGAGTATTTCGATGGTATCGAATACTTACTTTAAACTAGGCGCGAGAATGGGTCTGCATTGGTTCTTAGAGCAAATAACTAAGCAACCAGTAGCAAATCATTGGCAAGCACTTGCTCGTTCATCTTACCGTGAAGAGCTTGATTGGCAGCAACGTACGTTATCTGAAGTGGTGCTAAATAGCTTTGAAGGTGACGAGAGCGATGTTGATAGTCAAATAGATGAGTGGATGGATAGCCAAGATTTATTACTTCAGCGTTGGAAACAAATGTTGGCTGAGTTTAAAACATCACAAAGCCATGACTTTGCTAAGTTCTCAGTTGCACTTCGTGAACTTATGTTATTAAGTCACAACTGTGATACATCAGGAAAATAATTTAGCTTTAATCAGTTATTTGTTTAGTAAATAAATAACTGATTGTTAAAATTGTTATACAATACCTCAGCCTTGTCTGAGGTATTTTTTTGTCTGAAATTTAAAAAGAGGATTATATTGATGTTTTATGATTTAGCTCGCCGTTTTATGTTTACCCGTGATGCGGAGTGGGCGCATGAGTTTGCACTTAATAATCTTCGTCGTTTTGCTAATACGCCTCTAAATATAGCTTGGTCACAAAGTGTTTCAGATAAACCCGTAAACTTTTTAGGTCTTGAATTTAAAAATCCAGTAGGGCTTGCCGCTGGCCTGGATAAAAATGCAGAATGTATAGATGCATTTAGTCAAATGGGATTTGGTTTTATTGAAGTTGGAACGGTTACACCGCGTCCTCAAGTTGGTAATGACAAGCCACGTATTTTTAGACTTCCAGAGTCAAACGCAATTATTAACCGTATGGGTTTTAATAATAAAGGTGTTGATAATTTAGTCGAAAATGTAAAAGCAGCAAAGTACAGTGGCATACTCGGTATCAATATTGGTAAAAATAAAGATACACCTAACGAGCAAGGTAAAGATGACTACATTCATTGTATGCGTAAAGTATTTGAGCATGCCTCATATATTACGGTAAATATTTCATCACCAAATACCCCAGGGCTTCGTGATTTACAATATGGTGCTGCACTTGATGATTTATTGCAAAGTCTTAAAAATGAACAGTTAGATTTAATTGCAAAGCATAATAAGCAAGTTCCTATGCTTGTAAAAATTGCACCGGATCTCGATCAAATACAAATAGAGCAAGTAAGTGAGTCACTTTTAAATAATAAAATTGATGGTGTAATTGCCACAAACACAACGCTTGAACGAGCCGCAGTCATGGGGCAGCAATATGCACAAGAGGCGGGCGGTTTATCAGGTCACCCTGTTAGAATGCGCTCTACAGAGGTAGTAAGTGAACTAAAACGCTTAACACAAGGTCAGCTACCAATCATCGGAGTCGGCGGTATTGATGATGCTACATCTGCAAAAGAAAAGTTAGATGCAGGCGCAAATTTAGTTCAGGTTTATACTGGGTTCATCTACAAAGGTCCACAATTGGTAAAGTCGATCGTTAACGGCTTATAAGGATCAGTTATCTAAGCTTTTGATCGTTAGCTAAATGTTCTAAGCAAACATTTTAAAAGTGGTCAAAAGCGGTTATACTCTGAGCAATAATTATTCAACATACCCAAGGAGGAGTAAATGTTACAAGCATCAAAGCAATGGCAGTGGATTACTTGTCCTGATAAAAATCGTTTGTTACTTGATTTAAATGACGACATGCAATTATGCACGCCTTATAAATTAAGACAGCTCACCGATTCTGTTTTTAAAAATCCACGTTTTAGTCTCGAAGATGCTGCATTTTACGAACAAGTTTATAATTATCTGGATGGATTTGAATTGTGGTCTGCGGCTCAAATTTGTCAAATATCATTAAATGCTACTGCTGTTAAGTATCACTTAAAACCCGTTTTAGCAAAAAGTTGGTTTTTTGAAGAATATACCGGGACAGAGCCAAGCGTAGAGGCAATAGTAAAATTAACATCTAAAGCGCAGTCAGGTGATTTTTTAATTGTAGAGCATTGTCCTGATGCATCTATTTGTTTGAATTTAAGTGAAACCTTTAAATTAGACGAAAACTTATCTTTAGCGCAATTTGAAGTAATCCGTATTTTGAATAATCGAGTCCACCCCATCCTAAATCAGCAATATCAAAGTCAAACCGCCTAACCAAATTTAAGTCTTAAGCGTGTCTTTATGGCGTGTTTGTCGCCCAACCTATGTTATAATCCTGCGCAATTAGCTATTAAGGGTTATTACTTTGCAATTTATCGCACTTACTTCTATCGGAATCGAAAATTTATTGGTTGATGAACTAACAGAACTTGGCGCAACCGTGTCTAAGCAAACTGTTGGTTCTGTTCGTTTTGAGGCTGACTCATTACTTGCGCAAAAGGTTTGTTTATCAACTCGTTTTGCAACGCGTGTGCTTATGCTTATTGAAGAAAAAGAAGGCGTAGATGACAAAAATAGCCTGTATAATTTTGCGCGCTCGCAACCTTGGCAAGAATGGTTTGGACCTACGCAAACATTCGCTGTCGACTTCAACGGTACCAATGACTCATTAAAAAACACGCAATTTTCGGGTCTTGTAATCAAAGATGCGATTGTTGACTATTTTAATGATTTATACGAGCAACGTCCTAACGTTGATAAGCAAGATGCTAACGTGCGCGTAGTTGCACGATTAAATCGTTACGGCGTATCGATGTATATTGACTATTCAGGTCCTCGTTTGTCAGAACGTGGTTACCGCCAAGGCCAAGGTAAAGCGCCAATTAAAGAGCACTTAGCTGCTGCATTAATTAAGCGAAGTGGCTGGCTTGAAAATGTAAAACAGCCTTTATTCGATCCATGTTGTGGTGCGGGTACTATTTTGATAGAAGCTGCCGGTATGGCGCGAAACGAAGCGCCAGGATTATTCCGTGAAGGTTTTGCTTTTGAGCGTTTACCCAGTTTTAGAGCCGCTAAGTTTAAAGAGCTTAAAGAAGAGTTACTCGCTAATATTACTGATCCTAAATTGTGGTTAATTGGCCACGATTACGATGAGCAAGTATTAAGTAAAGCAATTGATAATGCTAAACGTGCAGAGCTTGACGACGTGATTAAGTTTAAGCAAAGTGATGCAACTAAACTTACAGCTGTTGCAAAATTACCGGGTGTTGTAATTTCAAACTTACCTTATGGTGAGCGTATTGGCTCTATGGCTGAGCTTGTTGATTTACACCGTAATTTAGGCGTTGGCTTTAAAAAGCACTTCAATCACTGGAAACTTGCCTTATTGGGTATGGACGAGAGCCTATTTAAACTTTTAAAACTTGTGCGCCTTAAGCGTTATAAATTTAAAAATGGCCCATTAGATGTTGAGCTTAACTTATATCAATTAGATGATAAGCAAGTAAGTTTGACCACAGATGACAAAAAAGCACTCAATTTTGAAGGCTCAACATCATTTGCAAATAGATTGAAAAAGAATAAACAAGGCTTAAAAAACTGGCTTAAACAAAATAAAATAGACGCTTATCGCGTCTATGAAGCGGATATTCCTGAATACAATGTTGCTGTAGATATTTACGGTGACTCTGCTGTAATTTTTGAATATGCAGCGCCTAAAGAAATAGACGAAAAAACATCAGAAAAACGCCTGCAAGATGTAATAAGTTTAACGGCTCAACAGCTTGAGATTTCACCTGAAAACATTGCTGTAAAAGTACGTAAAAAGCAGAAGGGCGAAGATCAATACACCGCTATGTCTAAACAAAACCGTACTATGGTTGTTGAAGAGTTTGGTGCTAAGTTCAAAGTTAATTTATTTGACTACTTAGACACAGGCTTGTTTTTAGACCATCGCTTAATGCGCTGTTATATTCAAGAAAATGCTAAAGATAAACGTTTCTTAAACCTTTTTGCATATACAGGTACAGCTTCTGTACATGCTGCTCTTGGTGGTGCTAAAGCCATTACTACAGTCGATTTATCAAAGACCTACTTAAAATGGGGCCAAGATAACTTTGATTTAAATGGTATTAGTAATACACGATACCGTTTTGAACAAGCTGATTGTTTAAAATGGTTAGAGCACGCAACGGCGCAATATGATTTGATATTTTTAGATCCTCCAACGTTTTCAAACTCAAAACGTATGAAAGACGCGTTTGATGTACAGAGCGATCACATTAAATTATTAACGTGGGTTAAAAAGATTTTAAGCCCATCAGGTACCTTAATTTTCTCTAATAACAAACGTGGCTTTGTGATAGATGAAGTTGGTCTGATTGGTTTAGGTTTAAAAGCCATTAATATTTCAGATAAAACGTTATCACCAGACTTTAAACGTAATAAAAAAATCCATAATAGCTGGTTAATCACACATGGCTAAATGGGTTTTATACCACACTGATGGTTGCCACTTGTGCGAGCAAGCTGAGCAACTTATCACTGAGGTACTTAGTAATACGAGTGAGTTATTACTAATCGATATTATGACTGATGAGCAGCTTATAGCTGAGTATCAAATTACTATTCCTGTATTAAAAAGTGAAAAAGGCGAGCAATTATTTTGGCCTTTTACTTTACACACTGTGCGCGAATTTTTAGCACAAGCAGAATAAGAGCAAATAAGAACTATGGATTTAATTAGAATTTTAAAAGCACAACTTGCTTTTGGTACGCATGCTTTGCTTAACAAAGCAGATGCCGTTATAGAAAGTGGCGAAAGAGTGTGTGTTGTTGGTCGAAATGGCGCGGGTAAGTCAACTCTATTAAAAGTGCTTGATGGCGAAGTTGTATTAGATGATGGTGAAATAAATCAGCTAGGCGGGATTAGAATTTCTCGTTTAGAACAAGATCCACCAAAAGGCGCAAATGGCACTGTATTTGATTACGTTGCGCAAGGTATGCCTGAGATTGCAAACTTACTCATTGATTTTCATCATGTAAGTAATGAGTTGCAAACAGTGTGTACTGATAAGTTATTAAACAAGCTTGAACGTTTATCAAATCAATTAGAAGCGGCTGATGGCTGGCGCTTTGATAGCCGAATTCAATTAGTACTAACACAATTAGAATTAACGCCAGAAGCTAAACTTGAGTCTCTTTCTGGTGGTTGGTTACGTAAAGTAGCACTTGCACGTGCACTTGTCAGTGAGCCTGATTTATTATTACTTGATGAGCCAACAAACCATTTAGACATGGCAAGCGTCATGTGGCTTGAGCAATTTTTAAAAGAGTTTAAGGGCGGAATCGTATTTATATCGCATGACCGTGCGTTTATTCGCGCTGTTGCTACGCGTATTTTAGATTTAGACCGTGGTAAGCTTATTTCGTACCCTGGTGATTACGCGACTTATCTAGAGCAAAAAGCGCATGATTTAAAAGTAGAAGAAGCGCAAAATGCATTGTTCGATAAGCGTTTAGCCGAAGAAGAAACATGGATCCGCCAAGGTGTTAAAGCGCGTAGAACGCGTAACGAAGGTAGAGTTCGTGAGTTAAAACAGCTTCGTACAGAGCGTAAGCAACGTGTTGACCAAGTTGGTAAAACTGATTTCAATATTGAAACAGCAGATCGCTCTGGTAAGTTAGTATTTGAAGCTAAGAATCTTTGTCATGCATTTAAAGACAAAGTTATTGCTGATGATTTTTCTACACTGGTGATGCGCGGTGACAGAATCGGTCTAGTAGGCCCAAATGGTATTGGTAAAACAACACTATTAAAACTAATGTTTGGTGATTTAGAACCAGATAGTGGTATTACTAAGCAAGGTGTTAATTTAGAGTTTGCTTACTTTGACCAATACCGTGAAAAACTTGATGAAGAAGCAACAGTTCAAGATAACGTTGCCGAAGGTAAACAAGAAGTGATGATGGGCGGTCGTTCACGCCATGTTTTAGGTTACCTGCAAGACTTTTTATTCCCTCCAGCACGCGCTCGAACCCCTGTTAAAGCACTCTCTGGTGGTGAAAAAAATAGACTGCTATTAGCTAAACTGTTTTTAAAACCATCTAATATACTTGTTCTCGATGAGCCAACGAATGACTTGGACATTGAAACGTTAGAGTTACTAGAGGACATCATTAATCAATACCAAGGTACAGTGCTGATTGTAAGCCATGACCGTGAATTTATTGATAATACATGTTCAAGTGTATGGGCGTTTGAAGGTAACGGTAAAGTTACAGATATTGTAGGTGGCTATAGCGACTATGAGGCTTACGTTAACTATTTAGCTGAACAAGAAAAAAAAACGCAGCAGCAACCAGTAAAAAAAGTTGAAAAAGTAGTCGCTCCAGTTGCTAAACCTGCAGCTAAAACAAATAAACTCTCTTACAAATTAAAACTTGAATTAGAGCAACTACCGAATAAAATGGAAAAACTAGAAGCTGAAATTGAAGCTCAACAAGCTGTAGTTAGTGACTCAGACTTTTTTAAACAAGAGAGTGATGTAACAACTAAAGCATTGAACCATTTGGCACAACTTGAGTCTGACCTTGAAGCTGCGCTTGAGCGCTGGGAAGAACTTGAAGAATTACAGAATCAGTAGTAAGGACTAAAATGAAATATAAATTACTCGCTGCCAGTATTTTAGCGACATTAAGCACTTCAGCAACAAGTGCTACGTACCAGTTAAGTGAATTAGGGACTCTTGAAGACGCTAAATATTCTTATGTAACAGATGTAAGCGAAAGCGGGCATATTATTGGTTTCGCAAATGGTTTATACAATTTACCTATTGATATCAGCTATATAGATTTTACAGAAAATGTTATTGAAAGTGCTTATGATAGCGCTGAAGCAGCATATGAACTAAGTGATAAAGCAATTACTTTTACGCTTAATGATATTGAAAACAATGACGCCGTAAGTACTAATCCTGATGCTCATACTTTTATGGTTAGCTTTTTGGCAAATTCGAATTTGGGGATTCCGTCAAACTTTGAATATCAAAAGATGAGTTCTTTGGTTGGTATTAAATTTAACGAATCGGTGATTACTGAACAACCTCTTTTTGATGTAGTTTCTGTTGATTATGACGGATTAACTCGTTCAACTATTAATCTTCTTAATGCTGTAAGTGAAGATGGCGTTACAGTTGGGTGGGGTAGCGCTCCATACGATAAAGTTTCTTTTACACCTGATGATGAAGATGATGCAGAAACGTGGTTCACTCATGAGTTTATAGAACGTGGGATTGTAATAAGCGCTGATGGCAGTATAAGTGTTGAGTTAGAGCCTGAGTTTAATGAATACGGTGGCACAAGCCGCGCTAACGATATAGTCAAAACAAATAGTGGTTACACTGTTGTAGGTAATATCTCTACAAGTATTCCTGATGACAAACAAGATAATATTGATGATAACTGTGATAATGAAGACGAACCAACATCAGTATGTATCAATTTATTAAATTCTAACATTACACGAGGCTTATTTAATAAGCGTGCTGTTAAATGGGAACTTGATGAATCGTTAAATATTATTTCTGTTGAAGAGCTTGGTATGGCACTTACACCTGATGAAGGTGAAACGGAAGATGACGCATTTACGAGTACTGCTTTAGCAGTGAATAACAACGGTACAATTGTAGGTTCATCAAATACGCGTTATTACAAAAATGATGATGCGATTCTTACAATGCCAGTTTATTTTAAAGATGGTGCAGTTACTGACTTTATCAATCAAGAAGATGACTGGCAGTCTGGTAAGTCAATTGCTATTAATGATAATGATGTAATTACAGGTTATGCGACTAAGCGTATTGAAGGCACACTTCGCAATAAATTCTTCTATCATGACATTGAAACAGGTAATACAGTTTTTCCAACTGATTATTTTTCAAGCTCAAGTTCTTATGGCAACGATATAAATAATAAAGGATATATTGTAGGCGAAGGGGAAGTGGGTGTTTCTGATAGCTCACGACTTAAAGAAGCGTTTATTTACAAAATTGGTGATGATAAAATCACTAATCTAAACGATTTACTGCCTTGTTATGACACGGACGGTGAAACTGATTACGCTTATACTATGGCTGAAGCTACAGCTATCAATGAAAATAATGAAATATTTGGTACTGCGACTAAGACAGTTGAAAAACTTGATTCTTTAGGCGGTGTTGTAACTGATATCAATGGTGAAATTGAATACGAAAGTATTGCAGTTGCAGTTAAGTTAACGCCAATTGCAAATGGTGAAGTAGAAAACTGTGCTCCAGTAGAAGCAGAAGTGTATGAGCGTAACTCTGCTAGCTTTCCTTGGTATACATTATTGCTATTACCATTAGTTGGCTTAAGACGTATATTTCGCTTTTAAAGTTTAATAATATTGATTATAAAAAAACCAACTTAATAAAGTTGGTTTTTTTTCGTCTATAATATTTTATAAGATTAGGATTGCCATGAATCTTATAATTATTATTTAGCTTTAACGCTACTAATTATTTCGCGATAACCATGCCTTTTTAACAGAACGGCGCCAAATAATATCAATACCAAAATAGCCGATAATTGATGCAATAGAAGCACATACTAACGAACCTAGTAAAAATGCAGGACCAATAGTTTCTATGCTCTCAAGAAACCAAGACCAACTAGCTTCAAATACAAAGTGTTGCTCAGGCTGATTAAGTATTAATGTACCCACTAAGTATGAGCCATAAAAAATAGGTGGCATAGTTAGAGGGTTTGTAAGCCATACTAATGCTACTGAGATAGGTAAATTAACTCTAAATAATATAGCGCCGGCTGCTGCTAAAACCATTTGAAAAGGAACAGGGATGAAAGCAAAAAATAACCCGACTGCAAATGCACCTCGAGCAGAACGTCTATTTAAATGCCAAAGATTTGCATCTTGTAAAAGGCGTCCAAATATTCTTAGTGATTTATGATGTCTAATTTTATTTGGATCAGGTAAAAATCTTTGGATCGTTTTTTTAGCCATTTAAAGCAACCATTTACATCAGTGTGGATAAGTCTTGGGTTTGTAATTGGCTGTATAGCAACCGTATTTTATTATCAAACTCTCGAATTTACAGTATTTACAATTTTCATTGTTATAGTGAGCGCTTATTTTAAGCCGTTTTTAAATGTATTGTTAGGCTTTATTTGTGCAATTTGCTTCGTTGGTCTGCATTTTTACGTTTTTTATAGTTTTGAAATACCAAAACCGGATGAAAAGTATGCACTTGATTCTACATTAATTGTTGAAGAGGTTATTTCTGACAAAAAACCTCAATATATTAAAGTTAAAATAGTGGCATTAGAAGGGAGTAATTTTTCGGATTTTAGAGCACCCAAAGCAATGCTCAGTGTTAATTCTGCACAGCCTTTAATAGTAGGTGATGAATTTTCTGCTTTAATTCATTTAAAACATTTTCGTAGTAATAAAAATTTTAATGTATTTGATAATGAACGTTATGCTTTTATAAGTAGAATATTATTTAAAGGTAAAGTGCTTAATAAAAATCTTAATATTATAAATAGCGACAAACAAAGCATAATTTTAGATTATCAACACTTCCTTAAAAACACTTATACGGATACAAAACTACAGTGGCTCTATTATGCATTGCTTAGCGGTGAAAAATCTTTGATGAGCTACGCTGATAAACAATTAATGCAATCTCTTGGGCTAAGTCATTTACTTGCTATATCGGGGTTACATATTGGTTTGATTTTTAGCTTCGGTTATCTATTTACTCGATTCATTTTTGGAAAAATTAATTCTTCGATCGGGCAATCATTCAACCTGACTCTTTATTACAGTTCATGCGGATTTTTAGTAGCCTTGGTTTATGTGTACTTAAGTGACTTTTTAGTATCGGCAACGCGAGCGCTTATCATGCTGGGTTGTTATTTATTATTGTATTTTCTTGCTAAGCAGCCGCTGCGTTGGCGGAGCATTTTATTTTCCTTGGTTATTGTTCTTATTGTTAACCCATTTAATTTACTCAATCCAGGTCTCTACTTTTCATTTTTAGCTGTTGCTATCATTTTTACAGTTATTAATAAATTACCAATATTAAACACTCGCATAAAAAACAAAGTTATTTCACTGTTTGTTATTCAAATAGCGTTATTTATTGGTTTATTGCCACTTTCACTCTATTTTTTTAATGGGGTAAGTATTGCGGGTTTGATAATAAACTTAATTGCTATACCGCTGCTTTCAATCATTATCTTACCTTTTTTAATTGTTTTTACATTACTGAGTATTTTCTTAGATATAAGTATTTTAATAAACCTGTTTGATACTGGCTTATATGCGCTATTTAAATTGCTTAATGAAATACCAGAATCGTTAAGGTGGATAACGACTGGCAGAATTGACTCAATATTTGTCGTTTTTACTTATATTATTATGTTGATGGTTTATTTTCTTCCTTATAAATGGCTCGCTTTTATTCCAGCAATAACGCTTTTATTAAATTATTGGCTAACAGAAAAGCCTAAGTGGCAACTACATGTATTTGATGTAGGGCATGGACTTATGGCATTAATTGAAAAAGATAAACAAGTGCTTATTTATGATTTTGGCCCCAGTTATTTCAATCGCTTTAGCCGTACGCGAAGTATTTTATTGCCTTATATTAAAGCAAATAATTTAACAGTGAAAACAGCGATTCTAAGTCATGAAGATAATGATCACGCTGGAGGATTACAACATTTCATAGATGCTGGCTTTGGTGAAACATTACAACAATTTCATCCTAAAAATACACATAATGTATGTGAAGTCATAAACATTGATTTTGCTGGATTAAAAGTACAAAGCTTTAGTACAAAAGGGTTTGGAAATAAAAATGATGATTCATGCGTTGTTAGAATATCGAGTAATACTCATAGCGTGTTATTTACCGGTGATATATCAAAGGCGCGTGAAGCATCGCTATTAGCGGATAATAAATCGTTGAAAAGTACAGTAATGTTAAGCCCGCATCATGGCAGCGATACATCCTCAAGTGTTAATTTTATAAATAACGTTGCTCCCCAAGTAGTTATTCATTCAAGTGCCTATAAAGGGCAGTGGGAATTCCCCAAGCCTCTTGTCGTCGAACGTTATAACCAAATAAACGCTCAGCAATTTACGACAGGCGTTGAAGGGCAAATTAGTATTAAATTTTATGCAAAGAATTTGGCTATAGAAACAGCAAGAGGGCAGGAAAGTTACTGGTTTATCAAAGATTGACGTTTAGTTTTATCTCATCGGAGGATACAATACAGATTGTTACTGTATTTAGAGAGTGTTATGGATCAAAGTACTACACAAATTTATAAACGTCTTGTCTCGTATGTTGGCACTTACAAAAGCGTCGCATTTGTCGCAATTATTGGGATGATAGGCTATTCAGCAATGGATGCTTTATTTATTCAATTAATGAAGCCGTTTATTGATCAAGGTTTGAACCAGCGTAATACAGAAGTTTTAAAGTACGCACCTTTTGTCGTTATCGCGTTAGTTCTAGGGCGTGGTGTTTTTAACTTTATGTCTTCTTACTGCTTAAGTTATGTAGGCTCCCAAGTTGTACGTTCTTTACGCCAAGAGTTATTTGAGCACATATTGCACTTACCCGTTTCTTTTCATGACAAAAACTCAACGGGAGATTTAATTTCAAAAATCACATTTGATACAGAACAAGTTCAACAAGCAATAACCAAAGCGTTGCTAATCGTGGTTCGAGAAGGTGCATTTGTTGTATTTTTACTTGCGGTAATGTTTTATACCAGCTGGAAATTATCACTGATATTTTTAGTGATCATCCCACTTGTTGCTATTATTGTCGCCGTCGTCTCTAAACGTTTTCGCCACATTTCTAAAAACATTCAATCTGCCATGGGGCAAGTTACCCGTAGCTCAGAACAAATGCTGAGCGGACATAAAGTTATTCATGGTTTTGGTGGTCAAGATCAAGAGATTAATCACTTCTCGAAAATTAATAATCATAATCGTCAGCAACGTATCAAAATGGACGCAACTAAAGCGCTTAGTGTGTCTATAATTCAAATTTTAGCGGCAAGTGCCATGGCAGTTATTTTGTGGGCGGTGTCGTTGCCATCAATGATTGATACGATTACATCTGGTGACTTCATGGCATTAATTGCCTCAATGATGATGTTATTGCGTCCGCTAAAACAACTTGCCAATGTGAATAGTGATATGCAACGTGGTATCTCTGCAGCGCAAAGTATATTTTTAGTTTTAGACGAAGAAATGGAAAAAGATACAGGCACTGTTTCGGTTGATAAAGTTAAAGGTTTAATTGAAGTTAAGAACGTAACCTTTAAGTACCCAACGAAAGATGAAGCCGTATTAAACGATTTGTCGCTAACGATTGAGGCAGGTGAAAGTATTGCCTTAGTAGGACGCTCAGGCTCAGGTAAGTCCACAATTTCTAACTTGTTACCCCGCTACTATGACTTAGAGTTACCGAGTGAAATATTACTTGATGGCATAGCACTGCAGGACTATAAATTAACTGATCTGCGTCGCCAATTTGCTTTAGTCTCTCAGCAGGTTGTGTTATTTAACGATACGATTGCCAACAATATTTGTTATGGCATAAAGCACGATGTGTCTGTTGAAGAGTTAGAACAAGTTGCCAAACAAGCGCACGTGTGGGAATTTGTTAAAGACTTGCCAGAGCAATTAAACACCATGGTAGGCGAAAATGGGGTAATGCTCTCAGGTGGTCAACGCCAGCGAATAGCGATAGCGCGTGCAATATTAAAAGATGCACCTATTTTGATTTTAGATGAGGCAACGTCAGCGCTTGATACCGAATCAGAAAAGCTTATTCAGCAAGCGTTAGAAACGCTAATGAAAGATAAAACCTCTATTGTTATAGCACATCGCTTATCTACTATTGAAAACAGTGACCGAATTTATGTTATTGATAACGGTCGTGTGATAGAAAGTGGCGATCATAGTAGCTTATTAGCAAATGACGGTACTTATTCAGCACTTTGCAAAATGCAGTTTGGTGATCAGGCGTGAGCAAAATAGAGCAAAGCTGGTATAAACCATTTGGTCTAATTACTTTATTGTTATTACCATTAAGTGCTTTGTTTTGGGTTGTATCGGCATTTCGAAAATACTTATACAGCGCTAAAATACTTAAACCTTTTGAGTGCAAAACGCCTGTTATTGTAGTCGGCAATATAAGCGTTGGCGGTAATGGTAAAACACCTTTTGTTTTGTGGTTGTATGAGTATCTGACCGAGCAAGGTTTATCAGTGGGTATTATTAGTAGAGGTTATGGTGGGCAATCAGATAATTACCCGCTGTTAGTCACTTCAGTTGTTGACGCCCAACAGGCTGGAGATGAGCCTGTGCTTTTATACCATCGTTTAAAGTGCCCAATAGCTGTTGGCCCTAATAGACAACACAATATCGATTTATTAGAAAAAAATTATACGCTAGATGTCATTATTTCTGATGATGGGATGCAGCATTATAAAATGCCTCGTAGCATTGAGTGTTGTATTGTTGATAGTGAACGCCGCTTTGGCAATGGTTTTGTTATGCCCGCAGGGCCACTACGCGAAACAACTAAACGCTTACAAAGTGTTGATATAGTAATTGAAAATGGCGGTGAGGCTAATAATAGCTACGTGCTGCAAGTAAGTAACCTTCGCTTAGTTAATTCAAGTGATGATGCAAAAAGTAACGTAAGCGAGGCGCATGCAATAAGTGCAATTGGGAACCCAAAACGGTTTGAAAACTCATTAGAAGCACAAAATATTAAGCTATTGTCGACTCATCATTTTAGAGATCATTATGCTTATACAGCAGATGATTTTATTCAGTTTGGTGATGATTGCATTATAATGACCGAAAAAGACGCGGTTAAATGTAAGTCCTTTGCAAAACCTAATTGGTATTATTTACCTGTAGATGCAGAGCCCTCCGATAGCGTAATAAACACATTAAATTCATTATTAAAAGAAAAAGGAATACTCAATGGCCTTTGATACAAAATTACTCGAGATAATTGCCTGCCCAGTTTGTAAGGGTAAATTACGCTTTGATAGAGAAAACAACGAACTAATTAGTACTGCAGCTAAGCTTGCTTACCCCGTTCAAGATGATATTCCAGTATTGCTTGAAAACGAAGCACGTGAGTTATCTTTAGAAGAGGTTGAAAAGTGGAATTCGTAGTTGTAATTCCTGCACGTTTTGCATCAACCCGACTACCTGGTAAGCCGCTTGCTGATATTTGCGGTAAGCCAATGGTTCAACATGTTTACGAAAAAGCATGTTTATCAGGTGCAAGTAAAGTGGTTATAGCAACCGATCATCAAAAAGTGTTTGATGCAGTAAGTTTATTTACTAGTGATGTTGTAATGACTCGCGAAGATCACCAATCGGGTACTGAGCGTTTAGCCGAAGTAGTTGATTTACTTGATCTCGACAGCAATACAATTGTGGTTAATGTACAAGGCGATGAGCCCTTACTTGCGCCAGAAAATGTATCCCAAGTTGCTGCACTATTAAGTGATTCAACAGCACCAATGGCAACGTTAAGTGTTGCTATTGAAGAGCGTGATGAAGTATTTAATCCTAATGCCGTTAAAGTGGTTAGCGATATAAATAAAAATGCGCTGTATTTTTCTCGTGCAAGTATTCCGTTTGATAGAAGCACAATGATGAATGACAGCAGTGCTCTTAATTTAGCGCCATTTCAGCGCCACGTAGGTATTTATGCGTACAGAGCGGGTTTTATTAAACAATATATAGAATTGAGCGTATCGCCACTTGAGCTACTTGAATCGCTTGAGCAGTTACGTGTGTTGTATCATGGTTATAAAATCAAAATAGAGCAAGCTCAAATAGCACCCCATGCTGGAGTTGATACGCCCGATGACTTAGCTAAAGTGATAGCGCATATTAAAAGTACAAACGCGTGAGTGAACAAGTAAGTAAGATATTAAAAGTTGTTTATACACATAACGATTTTTATATTTTAGAAAAGCCAGCGGGTCTTAATTTTCATTCAGAAGATGGTCCCGGCTTTGTTGTGTTAGCCGAACAACAATTATCGCAAAAGCTTTATGCCGTTCATCGTTTAGATAAAGTGACATCAGGGCTGATTATTTTAGCGCGAAACAAAGCCGCTGCGGCCACCTTTACTGTTATGTTTACTGAGCATGCAATTGCTAAATTTTATTTAGCGATTAGTGATGCTAAACCAAAAAAGAAGCAGGGGTGGATAAAAGGCGATATGGCTAAGTCTCGCCGTGGCTCGTTTAAGTTACTCACTAGTACACTTAACCCTGCAATCACCCGATTTTATTCGCTAAGCTATAAGCCGGGATTTAGAGGGTATATTTTAAAGCCTTACTCAGGAAAGACACACCAATTAAGAGTGGCACTAAAAAGTATTGGCTCTGCTATTTTAGGCGATGCAATGTATTCAGGCACGCCATCAAATCGTACCTATTTACATGCATATGCATTGAGCTTTTTATGGCAAGGTGAACAAATACAGCTAACTTTATTACCCGATAATGGTGATGAGTATTTGGCGTTAATTAAACATCAAGATTTTCAAGCATGGCAATCGCCATGGCAACTGGATTGGTAAATGAGCGAAAAAGTTACAGATATACGTTTTGGTGGTATTAAACGTTTATATGGTCATCAACAGTTTGATTGGCTTCAAGAAGCACATTTTTGTGTAGTAGGGATTGGTGGTGTAGGGAGCTGGACAGCAGAAGCACTTGCACGTACTGGTGTTGGTAAAATAACATTGATTGATTTGGATGATATTTGCGCGACTAACGTCAATAGACAAATTCATGCGTTAACGGGCACTATTGGTCAAGCTAAAGTAGATGCAATGAAAGCGCGCTGCGAGCTTATTAATCCACAGTGCCAAGTTAATGTAATAGATGACTTTATTACGCTTGATAATATTCAAGAGCATATTCAAGGTTTTGATTATGTGATTGATTGTATTGATGCAGTTAAAGAAAAGGCAGCATTAATAGCGCATTGCAAACGTAATAAACTTCCTATAATTACTACCGGTGGTGCTGGCGGGCAAACAGATCCTAGCCAAATAACTTTTGGTGATGTAGCTAAAACTACGCAAGACCCATTACTTGCAAAAGTACGTTATATTTTGCGTAAGCAGTATAATTTTAGTAATAATCCTAAACGTAAGTTTAATATTGATTGTGTTTACTCAACAGAGCAATTGGTTTACCCAGGAAGCGATGGCAGCGTATGTCATGCTAAGCAAAGTGCTGATGGCTCGATGAATATGGATTGTAATAATGGTTTTGGATCTGTGACTATGATCACAGGAAGCTTCGGCTTTTTTGTTGCGGCAAAAGCGGTGCGTAAATATCTAGATAAAAAACAACGCTCGCAAGCTTAGTTTTTGCTAACTAAGCTTGTGTTGTGCCATGGTTTGTATTTTATCAACCATGGCTTTAATACCATTACCACGTGATGCGCTTAAGTGGCTTATAAGGCCGAGCTTTTCAAATTCTTCATACGCATTTTTATTCACTACTTGCTCTGGTGTGAGGCCATTGTAAAGCGCTAAAATAATGGCTAATAATCCTTTTACTATACGTGTATCTGAGTCACCAATTACAACAAGTGTATTTTCTGTTAAATCAAATTCAACAAACATCCATACTTTGCTTTCACAGCCTGGTACAAGTGCATCATCAGTCTTCAAAACATCAGCTAAAACAGGTAAAGTTTTTCCTAAAAGCATTATCTCACGATATTTTTGCTGCCAAGCGGGCGCATTTTTTATAGATTCTGTGACTTTGTTAAACGTATTTGTCATGAGTTATCCTAATTAATTCTATTAAAGTGACGTTTAGTCCAGTAAAGCGATACATTTTTTAAGTGAATCAATGAATATATCTACATCTTCATAGGTATTATAAAAACAAAAGCTCGCTCTTAGCGTTCCATTAAGCCCTAAATGTGTCATTAATGGCTGTGTACAATGGTGTCCACTCCTTACTGCAACCCCGTACCCGTCAAGTAAAGTTGCCAAATCATAAGGATGTTCATCATTTAAGTTGAAGCAGAGTGTACCAATATTGTCAGATAGGTTGCTATATATTGTAATACCATCAACCTTTACCAATTTTTGAGCGGCATAACTAAACAATTTTTGCTCATATTGCTGGATTTTTGCGTGATCTAATTCATTTAAATAGTCTAATGCGGCACCAAAGCCTAAAACTCCAGAGATATTTGGTGTTCCAGTTTCAAATTTTGCAGGCGCAGGACGATAAGTACTGTGAGTTAAGTACACTTTATCGATCATTTCCCCACCTGATTGGTAAATATCAAGGGTATTTAATTGCTCATATCGACCATAAAGCACACCTAATCCTGTTGGGCCGAGCATTTTATGGCTTGAGCAGACATAAAAGTCACAGTTTAATTCACGTAAATCGGGTTTTAAATGCAGTGCACCTTGTGCACCATCGACTAAAACAAGAGAATTGACGTCTTTTGCAGCTCTAATTAGTGGTTTTAAATCGGTTATATTACCCAGTGTGTTAGATGCTTGTGTAATAGCTAATAGGGCAGGTTTTGTTTCTTTTATAAATTTACAGCATTCTTTGGTGTTCAGCGTGCCATTTTTATTTAGTGGAAGCGCTATTAATTTAGCACCCGTTTGTTGACTCACTATTTGCCAAGGCACTATGTTTGCATGATGCTCAAGCGGAGATATCATTATGGTATGACTTTCATTTAAGCGCTTTTTTAATCCGTTAGCGACCAAGTTAATGGCTTCTGTAGCGCCTTTAGTCCATACAATCTCTTTACTAAATACATTGAAATATTCTGCAGTTTTATCCCGTACTTGTTCATATGAATAAGTTGCTTGCTCGCTAAGTGTATGCCGTCCACGGTGTACATTAGCGTTTTGAAACGTATAGAATTCAGTAATTGTATCTATAACTGATTGAGGCTTTTGTGAGGTTGCTGCTGAGTCTAAATAAACAAGCGGGCAGCCGTTTATTGTTTGATTTAATGTTGGGAAGTCGTTTCTAATTTTATTTATATCAAACTTTAAAGCAAGCATGGCTCATCTACATAGTGTTTTTAAGGCAGGAATTGTAATCGGTTTATGATAATTCTCAAGTGTTGTTAATAAAAAAGGCCGCAAAATGCGGCCTTTTTAAACTAACCAACGTTAATTAACGCTTGTCAGTTGATACGTAGTCACGTTGAGTGTAACCAGTATAAAGTTGACGAGGACGGCTGATCTTATGACCAGGTTGAGATAGCATCTCATCCCAGTGAGTGATCCAACCAACAGTACGTGCCATTGCAAAGATTACAGTGAACATGCTTGTTGGAATACCAATCGCTTTTAAGATAATACCAGAGTAGAAATCTACATTAGGGTATAGTTTTTTCTCTACAAAGTATGGGTCTTCAAGCGCAATTTGCTCAAGCTTCATAGCAATATCAAGAAGTGGATCTTGGATATTCAGCTCAGCTAAAACTTCGTGACACGTTTGACGCATTACTGTAGCGCGTGGGTCAAAGTTTTTGTAAACACGGTGTCCAAAGCCCATAAGGCGGAACGGGTCAGCTTTATCTTTAGCTTTAGCTACGTATTCATCAATACGGTCAACAGAGCCAATCTCTTCTAACATGTTTAAACATGCTTCATTAGCGCCGCCGTGAGCAGGGCCCCATAAAGATGCAATACCAGCTGCAATACATGCATACGGGTTAGCACCAGATGAACCAGCAAGACGAACTGTTGAAGTTGATGCATTTTGTTCATGATCTGCATGAAGCATAAAGATTTTATCCATTGCTTTTGCAGTTACTGGATTAACTTTATATTCTTCAGCAGGTACAGAGAACATCATGTGTAAGAAGTTTTCTGCGTAGCTTAAATCGTTACGTGGGTATACAAACGGTTGGCCGATATTTGTTTTATAAGCCATTGCCGCGATTGTTGGTAACTTAGCAACAAGCTTAACTGCGCTTGTTTTACGTTGTTCAGCATCAGTAATATCAAGGTCTTCATGATAGAAAGATGATAATGCACCTACTACGCCACAAAGCATTGCCATTGGGTGAGCGTCAAAGCGGAAACCTTGGAAAAAGTTAGCAATCTTCTCGTCAAGCATAGTGCTTGTAGTGATTTCATTCTTAAAAACTTCATATTGTTCTTTAGAAGGTAACTCACCATTTAAAAGTAAGTAACAAAGTTCAATGTAATTTGAGTCTTCAGCTAATTGCTCAATTGGGTAACCACGGTGAAGTAGTACACCTTTACCACCATCAATATAGGTGATTGCAGATTCACAAGAACCAGTCGACATGAAACCTGGGTCATAAGTAAAGTGACCGTGTGAACCTAACGTACGTACGTCGATTACATCTTGGCCAGCAGTGCCTTGATAAATTGGAAGTTCGATTGGATCTAGTCCATCAATTTGGACTGTGGCTTTTTTATCTGCCATCGTTATGTATCTCCTATTAAGATATCTATTCTGATTTTTAGATTTTAAAGTTCTGAAATCTGTTTTAAGCACATCTTCTCATTTTAACGTGAAAGAGGGGGTTAAAGTCAATTTTTATAAACATTATGCATATATGTATAATAAATATTCGGTATTAATTAAATATAATACTATTGGCTAATTCGCAAACATCTCTAAATAAACAAGAATTGTAAAAAGCCCTGTGGGTATATATACTAACGGTGGTTTTAAACCGTATTGTATTTGGGTAAACATATTCTTAACAGCTTAAAATTTACAGGTTTGTGAACTTTAATTGTTTTGGTACGTTTATTTTGATAGTTCCATCAGTAATATTTGGTGGGTTTTTAGAAAAACAAGTAGATGAGCTCCACTGTGAGCAAAGATGGGCAAGTAACTGTGAAAAAGCAAAGACCTGTAAATCTAGATCTAACAACTATATCTATGCCGGCAACGGCTAAAGCTTCAATTTTTCACCGCGTCACCGGTGTTGCATTATTTTTTGCTTTAACGTTTGTCATTTGGGCTTGGTCTGAGTCTCTCTCTTCAGCTGAAAGTTTTGAATTCGTCAAGGGTCTGTTTAACGGATTCATTGCCAAATTTATAGCTTGGGGCACTGTTTCTGTATTAGGTTATCACCTTATTGGTGGTATCCGTCATATGATTATGGATATGGGATATTGGGAAGAACTTGAATCAGGTAACCTCAGCGCTAAAGTTTCAATGGCTCTTGGTGTTGTGTTTGCCTTATTGGCAGGGGTGTGGATATGGTTTTAAATCAAGCAACTCTAAAACGTGATGGTGTACAAGATTTCGTATCTTTACGTACCACGGCATTAATAATCAGCGCTTACGCGATTTTTATTATCGGCTATTTTTTAGCGACGCCAGAAGTCACTTTCGAAGCCTGGACAGGCCTCTTCTCTAACCTAGCAATGAAAGGGTTTACGTTAATTACCCTTGTTTGCATTATGGTTCATACCCGCATTGGCCTTTGGCAAGTTCTTACAGACTATGTTAAGTGCGCAAAGCTTCGTGCAGTTTTAGGTTTTGTATTAAACCTAATGGCCGTTGCTTACGTAGCTATTGGTCTAATCGTATTATGGGGTGTTTAAGTGAAATATTCTGTTCGTGAATTTGACGCCGTAGTAATTGGTGCAGGTGGTGCAGGTATGCGCGCTGCTTTAGCAATTACAGAATCTGGCAAAACGTGTGCATTAATATCTAAAGTATTTCCAACGCGCTCACACACTGTATCTGCTCAAGGCGGTATTACGGTTGCGCTTGGTAATTCACACGAAGATAACTGGGAATGGCATATGTACGATACCGTTAAAGGTTCCGATTTTATCGGTGACCAAGACGCTATTGAATACATGTGTCAAACTGGCCCAGAAGCTATTACCGAATTAGAAAACATGGGTTTACCATTTTCTCGTTTTGAAAATGGCCGTGTTTACCAACGTCCTTTCGGTGGTCAATCGAAAAACTTTGGTGGTGAACAAGCCGCACGTACTGCAGCAGCTGCTGACCGTACTGGTCATGCTTTATTACACCTTCTATATCAACAAAACGTTAAAAACAAAACAAATGTATTCTCTGAATGGTATGCACTTGATTTAGTTAAAAACGATAATGGTGATGTAGTAGGGTGTACTGCAATTGAGATTGAGACAGGTGAAGTTACCTTCTTCAAATCTAAAGCTGTTGTATTAGCTACTGGTGGTGCAGGTCGTATATTTGCATCAACCACTAATGCTCACATTAACACTGGTGACGGTGTTGGTATGGCAACACGTGCTGGTATTTCTATGCAAGACATGGAAATGTGGCAGTTCCACCCAACGGGTATCGCAGGTGCTGGTACGCTAGTAACTGAAGGTTGTCGTGGTGAAGGCGGTTATCTTCTAAATAAAGATGGCGAACGCTTCATGGAACGTTACGCACCAAACGCAAAAGACTTAGCGTCTCGCGACGTTGTTGCACGTTCAATGATGACTGAAATCCGTGAAGGTCGTGGTTGTGATGGTCCTTGGGGTCCACATCTTAAGTTAAAACTTGACCACTTAGGTGAAGAAACACTTAACTTACGTCTTCCTGGCGTATGTGACCTTGCTAAAACATTTGCTCACGTTGACCCTGCAAAAGAGCCAATTCCAGTAATTCCAACTTGTCATTATATGATGGGTGGTGTTCCTACTAATGTAAATGGACAAGCGCTACAAATCGATGCTCAAGGCAACGAAACAGTAGTTCAAGGTTTATTTGCAGTAGGTGAGATTGCATGTGTATCTGTACACGGTGCAAACCGCTTAGGTGGTAACTCATTACTTGATTTAGTTGTGTTTGGTCGTGCTGCGGGTAACTTCTTAGGTAAGTACCTAAATGACGTTGAAATATCTAAAGCTGCTTCAGAATCAGACTTAGAAGCGTCTCTTGCACGTTACAATCGTTGGGAAAATTCAACGGCTGGCCAAGGTGAAGATCCAGTTCAAATCAAAAAAGACCTACAACAATGTATGCAGCTTAACTTCTCGGTATTCCGTGAAGGTGACTCAATGGCTGCAGGTCTTCAAGAACTTAAAGAAATTCGCGAACGTCTGCAACATGCTCGTCTTGATGATAAATCATCAGACTTCAACACGCAGCGTATCGAATGTCTTGAACTAGACAACTTAATGGAAACAGCTTACTCAACTGCAGTAGCTGCAAACTTCCGTACAGAAAGCCGTGGTGCACATTCTCGCTTTGACTACCCAGATCGTGATGACGAAAACTGGTTATGTCACTCAGTATTCAATCCTGTAACGGATGAAATGAGTAAGCGTGATGTAAACTATGCGCCTAAAACGCGTGAAGCTTTCCCACCTAAAGCACGTGTTTACTAGGAGATAGACGATGGCACAAGTACAATTTTCAGTTTATCGTTATAATCCAGATGTTGACAACGCTCCTCGTATGCAAGAATACACCTTGCAAACAGAGGAAGGTCACGACATGATGGTGTTGGATGCACTTATTCTTCTAAAAGAACAAGATCCTACATTATCTTTCCGTCGTTCATGCCGTGAAGGTGTGTGTGGATCTGATGGTGTTAACATGAATGGTAAAAATGGTTTAGCATGTATTACCCCTTTATCTACGCTACAAAAAAATGGCAAAGGTAAAATCGTAGTACGTCCATTACCAGGTTTACCTGTGGTACGTGACCTTGTTATTGACATGAGTCAGTTCTACACTCAGTACGAAAAAGTTAAACCTTATTTAATTAATGATCAGCCTGCAGCAGGCGAACGTCTTCAAACTATTGAAGAACGTGATAAATTAGATGGGCTTTATGAGTGTATTTTGTGTGCATGTTGTTCAACATCGTGTCCTTCGTTCTGGTGGAATCCAGACAAGTTCATTGGTCCAGCAGGCCTTCTTCATGCTTACCGTTTCTTGGCTGATAGCCGAGATACAGCAACTGAAGAACGTTTAGCGGATTTAGACGATGCGTTCAGTGTGTTCCGTTGTCACAGTATCATGAACTGTGTTAGCGTTTGTCCTAAGGGTCTTAATCCGACCAAAGCAATTGGACAAATCAAATCTATGTTACTAAACCGAGCGGTTTGATAGCTTAGTAAAGGTAAGATGGCTAATATTAAATTATATTAGCCATCTTGTTATAATAACTATTAATTTCTGCGCTAAAAAAAAGGGCTTATAAATGCACGAAGGTGTGATGAAGGCATGGCTAGAATCTTCACATTTAAACGGCGGCAACGTTGCTTATGTAGAAGAGCTTTATGAAGCGTATTTAGACGATGCGACTTCTGTGCCAGACGAATGGCGAGAAGTGTTTGAACAATTACCTAAAGTTGATGGTGTGGATGTTGAAGTAAAACATTCAGAGGTTCGAGCACAGTTTGCACAGCTTGCAAAAAACAAGCATAGAGAAGTAGTGGTAGCAGAGGGTAGTGGCGGTGACCTTAAACAGGTTAAAGTTCTACAACTTATTAATGCTTTCCGTTTTCGTGGGCACCAAAATGCAAACCTAGATCCATTAGGTATTTGGCAACGAGAGCGTGTACGAGATTTAGAGCTAGAGTACCACGACCTATCTTCAAGTGATTTTGACCGCGAGTTTAACGTAGGATCGTTTGCCGTAGGGCGCGATACTATGCCTTTAGGTGAACTATACCAAGCACTAAAAACTACATATTGTGGTTCAATTGGCGCTGAGTATATGCACATCACATCAACAGAGGAAAAACGTTGGTTACAACAACGTCTAGAATCTGTCCAGTCTAGGCCTAAATTCTCAAAAGATGAAAAGCTACGTATCCTTAAAGGGCTTACTGCAGCAGATGGTCTAGAAAAATATTTAGGGTCTAAGTTTCCTGGTGCTAAGCGCTTTTCACTTGAAGGTGGCGATGCGTTAGTTCCAATGCTTAAAGAGCTTATTCACCGCGCTGGTGAAAGCGGCCAACAAGAAGCTGTTATTGGTATGGCTCACCGTGGTCGTTTAAACGTTTTAGTTAATGTACTTGGTAAAAATCCATCAGAATTATTTGATGAATTTGCTGGTATACATAAAGAAACGTTAGGTTCTGGTGATGTTAAATATCACATGGGTTATTCGTCTGACTTTGCTACCAAAGGTGGCAATGTACACATGGCGCTTGCGTTTAACCCATCTCACCTAGAAATCGTAAACCCTGTTGTAATGGGCTCTGTACGTGGTCGTCTCGACCGTTTAGGTGATAAATCAGGCATTAAAGCACTACCTATTACCATCCATGGTGATTCTGCTATTGCTGGACAAGGTGTTGTTCAAGAAACGTTTAACATGTCACAAACTAATGCGTTTAGTTGTGGTGGTAGTATTCGTATTGTTGTCAACAACCAAGTAGGTTTTACAACCTCTAAGCAAGATGACGTTCGCTCAACGCCATACTGTACTGACATTGCTAAAATGGTTCAGTCTCCAATATTCCATGTTAATTCTGATGATCCTGAAGCCGTTGCATTTGTTACTCAACTTGCTCTTGATTTTAGAAATCAGTTTAAGCGTGACGTAGTAATTGATTTAGTTTGTTACCGTCGCCATGGTCACAATGAAGCTGATGAGCCTAATGCAACTCAGCCTGTCATGTACCAAAAAATTAAAAAGCATCCAGTGCCGCGTTTAATCTATGCAGACCAACTGATTGCTGAAGGCTCTTTTTCTGAACAAGAAGTTAAAGCCTTAGCTGATGAGTACCGTGATGCACTAGATGAAGGCAGCTGTGTTGTTTCAGAAATACAGCCAGAGACGTCGCATTCTTCTGAGTGGGCCAAATATATTGGTCATGAATGGAATGTTGACTACGATGCTAGCGTATCTGTAGAGAAGCTTAAAGCTCTTGGTGAGAAAGTAGCTTCTTACCCAGAACAACATAAAGCTCAATCTCGCGTTAAAAAGATTTATGACGATCGTAAGCTAATGGCCACAGGTGAAAAACCACTTGATTGGGGTATGGCAGAGACTCTTGCCTATGCAACAATTGCGTCTGAAGGTACTGACATTCGTTTAACAGGACAAGACACAGGTCGAGGAACATTCTTTCATCGTCATGCTGTTGTTCATGGTCAATCTGATGGTACAACTTACACTCCTTTAGAGCATTTAAGTGAAGATCAAGGCACATTTGAAGTCTTTGATTCTGTTTTATCTGAGGAAGCTGTCGTTGCGTTCGAATATGGATATGCTACCGCTGAACCTAAGTCTCTCGTAATATGGGAAGCGCAATTTGGTGACTTCGCCAATGGTGCACAAGTTGTATTTGACCAGTTCTTAAGTTCTGGTGAGCAAAAGTGGGGCCGTTTATGTGGGCTTACAATTTTGTTACCTCATGGCTACGAAGGTCAAGGGCCAGAGCATAGTTCAGCGCGCTTAGAGCGTTTCTTGCAACTATGTGCTGATCACAACATGCAAGTATGTGTTCCTTCAACGCCGGCGCAAGTTTACGCTATGCTTCGTCGTCAATCAGTTCGACCACTTCGTCGTCCTCTGATTGTTATGACGCCTAAGTCGCTACTTCGTCACCCGCTTGCAACTTCATCACTTGAAGAGCTTTCACACGGTGTTTACCATAATATGATCGACGAAGTTGATGATATTAACCCTGAGAAAGTAGAGCGCGTTGTATTTTGTAGCGGTAAAGTTTACTACGAGTTACTACAAGAGCGTCGTAAGCTTGAGCAAGATAATATTGCAATTGTACGTGTTGAACAGTTATACCCGTTCCCACACGATGAAATGCAAACAATTATAGAGCGCTACCAACACGTAACTGATTTTGTATGGTGTCAAGAAGAGCCACAAAACCAAGGTGCATGGTACTGTTCACAACATCACTTTATTGATGCAATCCCACAAGGTGCTAAATTAAAATATGCAGGACGTAAAGCGTCTGCATCACCAGCGTGTGGTTACATGTCAGTACATACTAAAGAACAACAAGCGCTCGTTGCCGACGCGCTTACTATAGAAAATAAAGGATAAGCAATGAGCACAGAAATTAAAGTTCCTGTTCTTCCTGAGTCGGTTGCAGATGCTACCGTTGCTACATGGCATGTAAGTGTTGGCGACAAAGTAACTCGCGATCAAAACTTAGTAGACATTGAAACAGATAAAGTGGTTTTAGAAGTTGTTGCACAGCATGACGGTGTAATAACAGAAATATCACAAGAAGAAGGTGCAACCGTACTTGGCGACCAAGTTATGGGTTTACTTGGTGATGCTGATGCAGCGCCAGCAAGTGAAGGTTCAACTAAAGAAGAATCAGCACCAGCTAAATCAGAAGACGCGCCAGTGGCGCAATCAGCACCAGCATCAGAAGGTAAAGAAGTGGATATTAAAGTACCTGTACTTCCAGAATCAGTTGCAGACGCAACAATTGCTACATGGCATGTACAACCAGGTGACGCGGTAACACGCGACCAAAACTTGGTAGATATTGAAACAGATAAAGTTGTTCTTGAAGTAGTAGCTCAAGAAGATGGCATCATGGGTGATATCATTCACGGCGAAGGCGATACTGTACTAGGCGAGCAAGTAATTGGTTCGGTTAAAGCAGGCGGTGCACCAGCGGCTCCAGCTGCAAAAGCAGACGCAGCGCCAGTAGCAGATTCAAGCGAAAGTTCAGATGTGTTAACACCATCAGTTCGTCGTTTAATTGCTGAGAAAGGCCTAGACGCTTCTAAAATTAAAGGCACGGGTAAAAATGGTCGTGTAACTAAAGAAGACGTTGATACTTTCTTAAAAGCACCAGCGCCAGCGGCTAAAAAAGCAGAAGCTTCTGCTCCTGCAGCACCAATGGGCGATCGTACTCAAAAACGTGTACCTATGACTCGTTTACGTAAAACGATTGCGACACGCCTTCTTGAAGCTAAAAACTCAACTGCAATGTTAACTACATTCAACGAAGTGAACATGGGACCAATCATGAGCCTTCGTAAGCAGTACCAAGAAACGTTTGAAAAGCGTCACGGCATTCGTTTAGGTTTCATGTCTTTCTATGTGAAAGCGGTAACTGAAGCTCTTAAGCGTTTCCCTGATGTAAATGCATCAATTGATGGTGACGATATTGTTTACCATAACTATTTCGATATCAGCATTGCAGTATCTACTCCACGTGGCTTAGTTACTCCAGTACTTAAAGATTGTGACAAACTATCTGTTGCTGAAATCGAAAAAGGTATTCGTGAGCTAGCACTTAAAGGTCGTGATGGTAAGCTTACGCTTGCTGATATGACGGGTGGTAATTTCACTATTACTAATGGTGGCGTATTTGGTTCATTGCTATCTACACCTATCATTAACTTGCCACAGTCTTCAATCTTGGGTATGCATAAAATCCAAGACCGTCCGATGGCTGTAAATGGTAAAGTTGAAATACTACCTATGATGTATTTAGCACTTTCTTATGACCACCGTATCATTGATGGTAAAGAATCTGTTGGTTTCTTAGTGACTATTAAAGAGTTACTTGAAGATCCAACTCGCTTATTGCTAGATGTTTAATCTAGTTGTATAAAATGTAAGCTGTGAATGAACATTCACAGCTTTTTTTTTGCGCCTTTGGTCGTACTGGGGTTTTCATGTTAAGCCTTGGGATCTATACTAGGTGCGCAATTTGGGATAGTTGTTTATTTGAAAAAATATTCAGCTCTTTTAGTATAAAAAATTGGATAAAGCATCATGAATTTGCATGAGTATCAGGCAAAACAACTTTTTGCCGAATATGGTTTACCCGTTTCTACAGGTTACGCTTGCGATACACCTGAAGAAGCTGCTGCAGCTGCTGAAAAAATTGGCGGCGATATGTGGGTTGTTAAAACTCAGGTTCACGCAGGTGGACGTGGTAAAGCTGGCGGTGTAAAGCTAGTTAAAACTATCGAAGAAGTAAAAGCGTTTGCAGCTAACTGGTTAGGTAAAAACCTAGTTACTTACCAAACAGACGAGAAAGGCCAGCCAGTAGCTAAAATTTTAGTAGAAAGCTGTACTGACATTGCTAACGAATTGTACCTAGGTGCAGTAGTTGACCGTGCATCTCGTAAAGTAGTTTTCATGGCGTCTACTGAAGGCGGCGTTGAAATTGAAACTGTTGCTGAAGAAACACCAGAGCTTATCCACAAAGCAGAGATCGACCCGTTAGTAGGTCCTCAAGCTTACCAAGCACGTGAACTAGGTTTCAAATTGGGTCTTAACCCAGTACAAATGAAACAGTTTGTTAAGATCTTTATGGGTCTTGGTAAAATGTTCACTGATTTTGATTTCGCATTACTTGAAATCAACCCGTTAGTAATTACAGACGAAGGCAACCTTCACTGTCTTGACGGCAAAATCGGTATTGATGGTAATGCACTTTACCGTCAACCTAAAATCCGTGAATTCCACGATCCATCTCAAGAAGATGCTCGTGAAGCACACGCAGCAAGCTTCGAGCTTAACTACGTTGCTCTAGACGGTAATGTTGGTTGTATGGTTAACGGTGCAGGCCTAGCAATGGGTACTATGGACATCGTAAACCTACACGGCGGCAAGCCGGCTAACTTCTTGGATGTTGGTGGCGGTGCTACTAAAGAACGTGTTTCTGAAGCATTCAAAATCATTCTTTCTGACGACAATGTTAAAGCTGTTTTAGTAAACATCTTTGGCGGCATCGTTCGTTGTGACATGATTGCTGAAGGCATCATTGGCGCAGTTAAAGAAGTTGGCGTAACCGTACCAGTAGTTGTACGTTTAGAAGGTACTAATGCTGAATTAGGTCGTGAAGTTCTTAAGAACTCTGGTCTAGATATCATTGCTGCTGAATCACTAACAGACGCTGCTGAAAAAGTTGTTGCTGCTGCGGAGGGCAAATAATGTCTGTATTAATCAATAAAGATACAAAAGTTATCTGTCAAGGTTTCACTGGTGGCCAAGGTACTTTCCACTCAGAGCAAGCGCTTGAGTACGGTACACAAATGGTTGGTGGTGTTAGCCCAGGTAAAGGCGGTCAAACGCACCTTGGTCTTCCTGTATTCAACACAGTTCGTGATGCTGTAAAAGAAACTGGCGCAACTGCTTCAGTTATCTACGTACCAGCTCCTTTCTGTAAAGATGCAATCTTAGAAGCTATCGATGCTGGCATCGAGCTAATAGTTTGTATTACTGAAGGTATCCCTACACTTGATATGGTTGATGTTAAAATCAAACTAGATCAAACAGGTACTCGTATGATCGGTCCTAACTGCCCAGGT
This sequence comes from Pseudoalteromonas sp. C8, assembly GCF_011378685.1. Taxonomy (NCBI): domain Bacteria; kingdom Pseudomonadati; phylum Pseudomonadota; class Gammaproteobacteria; order Alteromonadales; family Pseudoalteromonadaceae; genus Pseudoalteromonas; species Pseudoalteromonas sp. C8. The sequence goes on along the minus strand of NZ_WTKT01000005.1, from coordinate 146,614 downwards.
GTTATTACTCCTGGTCAAACTAAGATTGGTATCATGCCTGGTCATATCCACAAACCTGGTAAAGTAGGTATTGTTTCTCGCTCTGGTACTTTAACGTACGAAGCAGTTAAGCAAACTACTGATGCTGGTTTTGGTCAGTCTACGTGTGTTGGTATTGGTGGTGATCCAATTCCAGGTACTAACTTTATCGACGTTCTAGAAATGTTCGAAAAAGATCCACAAACTGAAGCAATCGTAATGATTGGTGAAATTGGTGGTACTGCAGAAGAAGAAGCTGCAGAGTACATCAAAGCTAACGTTACTAAACCTGTAGTATCTTACATTGCTGGTGTTACTGCACCAGAAGGTAAGCGTATGGGTCACGCTGGCGCAATCATTGCCGGCGGTAAAGGTACTGCTGATGAGAAATTTGCTGCATTAGAAGCTGCGGGCGTAAAAACTGTACGTTCACTTGCTGATATCGGTAAAGCACTTAAAGAGAAAACAGGCTGGTAATCGCTTGTTTCCTTTGAAAAGGCCCGCATATGCGGGCCTTTTTGTTATTAGATGAAAATTTAGAACGGGTAACTAATATGCTGGAAAAAACGTACAGATAAGTCTTGGCGTTGTTTATTTATAGCCAGCTCATTACACAGAGTATAGATTGTTTTTTCTACTTGGTTCATAAATCGACCGTAGCCCATTTCATGTTTATCCTGCTGCGTTGCTACTACTACAAAATGCAGCGTTTCTACTAATTTACTTGCTTCATAAAAGTGCTTAATTTGATTTTCATTAGATTCAATATCAAAACTTAACTTTTGAAGTTCATCATTGCCTTCACTTTTATCTATTTTACTGTTGCGTATAATAGGCGTTGCACCGTTAGCAACCATAGCGCCATGGTTTAAGTTATTATTTTGACATGCACGTAAAAATGCATAAGCAAAGTAGTCATAAAATTTAGCATAATCGTTGGTGTTCATTAGTGTTTGAAACTGCGTTTTAATAGCGCGCGAAACCGGTATAGTAAAAGTGGCGTAAGTCATCTCTGCATAATCATTGGGTATGCTGCATTGTCTTGACTGGTAGCGAGGGTAGAGACTTCTTAATTTGTAACCATAGCTTTCCTTGTTGCCTTTTTCTTTAGCAAATAGGTCATACGTTAAGTGTTGATGGTCGCGTAGTTTAAACTGGGGTTGATTTATTAAGAGTTGTTCTTGTAAAGTGTCTAACACTTTTTGAACTTTATTATGAAATTCTGCAGAGTTGGCTCGTAAATCATCGCCTGTTGCTAAAAATAGAATGCGTATTTTTTTACTCGGTGTACCTTCAGTGTAATAAATCTTATGCGCTTCGTGATAACGAGGATTATAAAAAAAGAGCATTTGTTTATCTGTTTCTAATTGATAAGACTCATCATTAAATCTTACAACGGGTAGTTTATCATTCGCTAATAAGTGCACATTATAAAGCTCATACTCATCACAAGAAGCAAACAGCTGACGTGCAATACGTTCATAGCAGCAATTTATATCACTAAAGCTTTTATAAAAATCGTGATTAGGGGTTATTTCAGCTAAAAGGTAGTGGTTAGCGCGTGCATTAGTTGGAATATATACACGATGTTGATTAAGTGTCGCCATCTTTAAATCCTTATAATGTAGGTTATTTACCTACTATAAACTGTTTAGATGACTTAAATATTGCGTTAAAACAAATTTTATTCATAAACAATGGTTCAGCTGAATTAAAGTTAAGCAATATCAAAAATAAACCTTAATCTAGTGCTGTATGTTAGTGTATGTTTTTGTAATAATGCATTAGTTTTGTTATTACGTAATATTTAGAGGACTGCACTCCTATGGCGGAAATTGAGAATCGCCCAAGTAACTTTATTAGAACCCGAATTGATGAAGACTTAGCAAGTAAAAAGCATGCAACAACGCATACACGTTTTCCACCTGAACCAAATGGCTTTTTGCATATTGGTCATGCCAAATCAATTTGTTTAAATTTTGGCATCGCAAAAGATTATAACGGTTTATGTAACTTACGTTTTGACGATACAAACCCAGAAAAAGAAGACATTAACTACGTTAATTCTATAAAAGAAGACGTACAGTGGTTAGGTTTTAACTGGGATGGCGATATAAAGTATTCTTCTAACTATTTTGATACTTTATATGGTTACGCTGTTGAGCTAATAAATAAAGGCTTAGCGTACGTTTGTTTTTTAACAGCAGACGAAGCACGCCAATACCGTGGTACATTGAAAGAACCAGGTAAAAATAGCCCGTACAGAGATACATCAGTTGAAGAAAACCTAGCGTTATTTGAAAAAATGCGTGCTGGCGAATTCAAAGAAGGCGAATGTGTCCTGCGTGCTAAAATTGATATGGCTAGTTCATTTATGGTGCTTCGCGATCCAATTATTTATCGCGTACGTTTTGCTCATCATCATCAAACAGTAGACAAGTGGTGCATTTACCCAATGTATGACTTCACGCACTGTATTTCTGATGCACTTGAAGGTATTACACATTCATTATGTACACTCGAGTTTCAAGATAACCGTCGTTTGTACGACTGGGTGCTTGATAACATTAGTTTAGAGTGTCACCCACAGCAAATTGAGTTTTCACGTTTAAATCTTGAATACACAATTATGTCTAAGCGTAAGCTAAGCGATTTAGTGGTAAATAACCATGTAGAAGGGTGGGATGACCCACGCATGCCTACAATTGCAGGTCTACGTCGCCGTGGTTATACACCAGGCTCAATCCGTGAGTTTTGTTTGCGTATTGGTGTAACAAAACAAGAGAATATGGTTGAAATGGGTATGCTTGAAGCATGTATCCGTGAAGATCTAAACGAAAATGCACCACGTGCAATGGCCGTACTCGATCCTGTTAAAGTTGTTATTGAAAACTACGATGCAGACAAGGTTGAAACTTTATCAGTGGCTAACCACCCAAATAAAGAAGAAATGGGTCGTCGTGATGTACCATTTACTCGTGAAATCTATATAGAACGAGAAGACTTTAAAGAAGAAGCGAATAACAAGTTTAAACGTTTAGTGCTTGATAAAGAAGTGCGCTTACGTGGTGCTTATGTTATCAAAGCACAGCGTGTTGAAAAAGACGAAAATGGTGAAATCACAACTATCTTCTGTACTTACGATACTGAAACACTTGGTAAAAATCCAAGTGATGGACGTAAAGTAAAAGGTGTTATTCACTGGGTTTCAGCACCAGAGTGTATTACGGCAGAAGTTCGTTTATACGATCGTTTGTTTAGTGTTCCAAACCCAGCAGCCGCTGATGAGTTTGAAACAACATTAAATCCAGAGTCACTGGTTGTTTTATCAAACGCTAAATTAGAGCCATCGCTTGCTAATTCACAAGCAGAGCAGGGCTTTCAGTTTGAGCGTACAGGTTATTTCTCTCGTGATTCTAAATCAGTGAACGTTGTATTTAACCAAACAGTGGGTCTTCGTGATTCATGGTCTAAGACTCAATAAGTAATATCTAAAAAACCTGAACTCTGGATAATAAATCTATCTCGAGCAGCTATTTTCAGCGCTAACTGCGTTGAATTTACTTGCAATAGGCCAGCTATTGACGCGTGAATTCGCCTTGTTTTTACTTAAAATCTCTGGCTAGAGAAAATAAATTTAAATATCACCATGATTCAATACGTTGGTAAATCTCTTAACCAGAGTTCAGGTTTAATATCCCCAGTTATGTTTATTACAAGCGTATTTTAGACACAAAAAAACCTGCACTTAGCAGGTTTTTTATTGCTTTTAAAAGCGGTATTAGCTGTTAGCGTCGCTAAATTCTTTACACGCTGCTTTATCGTTACACTCACCGTATAAATATAAAGAATGGTTTGTAAGTGTAATACCATTTTCTTCAGAAATTTCAAGTTGACGACGTTCAATCATCTCATCTTCAAACTCTACCACTTTGCCACACTTCAAACATACTAAATGATCGTGGTGTGTGCTTCCTGAAAGTTCAAATACTGATTTGCCACCTTCAAAGTGATGACGGCTTACAATACCCGCATCATCAAATTGGTTAAGTACGCGGTATACAGTTGCAAGACCAATTTCTTCACCTAGATCCAAAAGAATTTTGTAAACATCTTCAGCACTGATGTGTTGGTTATCTGGAGATTGTAAAATCTCTAATATTTTAATACGCGGTAAAGTTACTTTTAAACCGGCTTTTTTAAGTTCCAAGTTATGATCAGTCATTAAATCTGTCTCAATTTTATTTGGTTATACTAGACATCTTGCAAAGATGTACACGACACATTAGCAACAAACAGGATAACGTGCCTAAGCGTTAAGTGCAAAGAACAATTGATTTATATTGCCACTAAAGCTTAAAACGCTAACTGTTTGATAATTATTTAAACAGCTAGCGATATATGCAGTAAATTAGTCAGCTAATTCACTTAAACACATTTCTTCATATACTTGAGCAGACCATGCTTTAACACGTTGTTCTGTAAGCTCTGGTTGACGGTCTTCGTCGATACCCAAACCTACAAAATGCTTATCATCAGCCATGCCTTTAGATGCTTCAAAGTCATAGCTTTCGCTCGGCCAATGACCAACAACAATAGCGCCACGTTCAGTAACGATATCGTTGATCATGCCCATCGCATCTAAAAAGTACTCAGCGTAATCTTCTTGGTCTCCACAACCAAAAATAGCAACAAGTTTACCTTCAAAGTCTACTTCTTCAAGTTCTGGAAAAAAATCATCCCAGTCACATTGTGCTTCGCCGTAGTACCAAGTAGGGATACCGAATAAGATTAAATCAAATTCAGCAATCTCTTCTTTAGAGCTTTTTGCAATATCATGAACAGCCACTAGCTTTTTACCCAATTCTTTTTGGATCATTTTTGCTACGTGTTCTGTGTTACCTGTGTCACTTCCGAAAAAAATGCCTACACTTGCCATGGATTTAAAACCTTTTATGTATCAATAGCCAATCTTTCTTGTAAAATCGTTTCAATCAGCGCACTGCGGCTAATATTTTGTGCATCTGCCATATCACTCAATGCTTGATATAACTGCGATGAAACTTTAAATTCAACACGCTTTAAGCCACGTGCTTTATCTCTTTTTATTTGATTACGTTTATTTACCTTTAACTGCATATCCCGTGAAAGGGGATTGGTTTTAGGTCTGCCTGGGCGTTTTTCGTATTCAAATAAATCGAGTGTAGTTCTATCTGTTTCTGACTTCGCCATGCTTAACCTACACCTGCGCCTTGCCAAAATACTTGAATAAGACCTTTAGCAATAAAGCCTGAACAACCTAAAAAGAGCACGCCCCAGACAATGTATTGTCCGAACTTAGGCACATTGCCACTTTTTAGTACGTCTTTAATTGCCATGCCGATGAATATGAAAATACCGGCTAAGCCAAAATACAACCCTAGGGTATCAAATTCGTTAATTAACTGACTGACCATCAACGTATAACCTTTAAATTAAACGGCGCGTACTATAGCATATAATTATTCATATATTTAGTGCGCAAAATCAAAAACACGCGATTAAAATTGCTTTAAACCGCAGTTAAAAAGTCGTTTATCGCTTTATTTACAGCAAGTGGCTTTTGAGCATGAAGCCAATGGCCTGCGCCATGAATTATTTTAGCCTTGGTATTTTTAAAGCGAGCTTTAATTGCAGTACGATGCTCGGGCAAAATATAGTCAGAATCATTACCTTTAATGAAAAGAGTATCGCATAAACAAGAATTATTTTCATTAACATTGGATGTGATTGTAGAATATTTTTCGTCAAGCACATCTAAGTTAAATCGCCATGCAAAATGACCTTCCTCATTTTTAGCGAGGCTTTTAAGTAGAAACTGTCGAACTCCCAGTTCTTCTATGTAAGGCTGCATTAGAGCATCAGCTTGTTTTCTATCGTCAATTGATTGTGCTGAAACCGCTTTTAATGCCTGTAATATTTTTGTGTGCCGAGCAGGGTAACTAACAGGTGCGATATCAAGTACAACAAGCTTATTTACAAGTTCAGGATGTGTAAGCGCTAATTCCATTGCCACTTTACCACCCATAGAGTGCCCAACTAAATGTGCTTTATCTATGTTCAAATGTGCCAATAACTCAACAATATCTTGTGCCATTGCCGGGTAGTTCATTTCATCACTATGAGGAGAAAGCCCGTGGTTACGTAAATCAACGTTAATAACAGTAAAGTGTTCACTTAATGGTTTTGCTATTACATTTAGGTTTTCTAATGATCCAAAAAGCCCATGTATCAAAATAACATTAGGACCTTGCCCTTGTTGCTTGTAATTTAACTGCATACCCGCCTCCTGAAAATTTCGCCATAGTTTGCCGAGCATTGCTCTAAAAAGCAAAAAATACAGCGACTATTTATTAAATTGGGCTTTTGTTTGTTAAATCAACAACAATGAGGTAAATATTAATATGTTTACGGGAGTGCTTGTTGTAACTCGCATTTCTGATTGGTTTGGGTATAATCACACGGGAGAAAAAAATGTGACCCGTAATGACAGGAAGAACATGAAACAAATCGACATAGACGACGAGTTATATCAATATATTGCAAGCAATACGCAAAGTATTGGTGAAAGTGCATCCACTATTTTACGTCGTTTATTAAATCTGAGCGGCGAAAAAATTCAAACCGCAAACGTAGAACTAACTCAAAATAATCAAACTGCGACTACGTCTACCGCCACATTAAAAAGCTCAGAGCCATCTGCTGCTGAGACTTCAAAAAAACAAACGCCTGTAGCTCATGCACCCGTGAAGCAAAAAAGCGATAATGTTTTTAATGTATTAAATAAAGAAGAGCTGGCAATGCAAAAAGGTGTTGTTGGACGCTTTTTGTTTATTTTAAGTGCATTTTACCGCACACATAAAACTGATTTTTCTGCGGTATTAGACATAAAAGGGCGTGACCGTGTTTACTTTGCTACTAGTAAAGAAGCTCTAGTAAATAGCGGTAGTAGTATGAATCCTAAGAACATAACCGATAGTGAATATTGGGTTATGACTAATTCTAATACAACGCGTAAAAAAATGATGCTTCATGAAGTGGCTCTTTGCCTTGGATATAGTGCAGAGCAAGCTGAAAAAATTCGCGATTACCTGTAAGGAAATATAATGGCTATTCACTCAGGCGCAGGCAAAACTGCTCCACAATCGGCACTGGTTAACGTACCTAAATTAGTATCTGCGTATTACTTAAATGAACCTGATCTTGAACAAAATCCAGAGCATTGTGTTGCCTTTGGTACCTCAGGGCACCGTGGTTGTTCTTACGATGTTAAATTTAACGAGTCACACATTCTAGCGATTACTCAGGCTATTTGTGATTACAGAAAACAAAATGACATATTTGGTCCGTTATTTTTAGGCAAAGACACACACGCATTGAGTGAAGCCGCATTTAACTCGGCTATTGAAGTATTAGTTGCTAACGAAGTGCAAGTGATAACGCAAGAAGACGGTGATTTTACACCAACGCCAGTTATCAGCCATTCCATAGTTAGCCACAATAAGCTACACCCAAATGAATTAGCAGACGGGATTGTTGTTACGCCTTCGCATAACCCTCCTGAAGATGGTGGCTTTAAATACAACCCACCTAATGGCGGGCCAGCAGATACCGACGTCACTAAATGGATTGAAGACAGAGCTAATCAACTTTTACTAGAAGATTTAGTTGAAGTTGAGTTGTTCCCATTCGCTAAAGCATCGCGTTCTGGCTTTATCCGCTACGAAGATTTAATGACTCCTTATATTGATGACTTAGCAAATATCGTTAATTTAAAAGCAATTAGCGATGCAGGTATCAAAATTGGTATCGATCCACTAGGTGGTTCAGGCATCAACTTTTGGCCAGTCATTGCAAAAAAATATAATTTAGATTTAACCGTAGTTAATGATGTTGTTGATCCACGTTTTGCTTTTATGCCACTTGATAAAGACGGCAAAATTCGTATGGATTGTTCATCGCCTTATTCAATGGCAAATCTTATTGCACTAAAAGATGATTTTGATGTGTCTATAGGTAACGACCCTGACTACGATCGTCACGGGATTGTAACGCCAGATGGTTTAATGAATCCAAACCACTTTTTAGCAGTGGCAATCGATTACTTACTTAAACACCGTGATTGGAATGAAACCGTAGAAATTGGTAAAACATTGGTTTCTAGCTCTATGATCGACAAAGTAGCTGCTCGTAACAACCGTAAAGTTAAAGAAGTACCAGTAGGCTTTAAATGGTTTGTTGAAGGCTTAAGCAAAGGCAAGCTTGCCTTTGGTGGCGAAGAAAGCGCAGGTGCTGCATTCTTACGTTTTGATGGCTCTGTATGGTGTACAGATAAAGACGGCTTCATTATGGGTCTACTCGCTGCAGAAATACTTGCTGTGACAGGTAAAACGCCATCAGCGCTTTATAAAGAATTAGAACAAGAGTTTGGTTCTCCAATTTATAAACGCCTAGATGCACCAGCCACAAGCGGTCAAAAATCACGTTTAAAAGCATTGAGTGCTTCTGATGTTAAAGCAGATACACTTGCTGGCGAGCCTATTTTGCAAAAATTGACTCATGCACCAGGTAACGATGCCGCCATTGGTGGTTTAAAAGTGGTTACTGAAAATGGCTGGTTTGCAGCGCGTCCATCAGGTACTGAAGATATTTATAAAATATACCTTGAATCATTTAAAGGTGAAGCGCATTTAGCGTTACTTGAAAAAGAAGCTAAAAAGCTTGTAGATTCAGTTATAAGCTAACTTAATCTAATAATTTTAAAACGGCTGATTTATTCAGCCGTTTTCGTTTCTATACCTTGTGTATTTATAAAAATATATGCATAAGAGTCTACTCTCACATTATTTTTAAAGGGCTTATTATATGTCAGCCAATCCATCTTACTTAAATGAACTAAAACAAACAGGCGATTTTTTAACGCTTAGTCGTGACAACGAATGGCATTTAGATGCAGGTGACTTTGTTTTAGATAATGGGACTCGTGTAAATATACACGATACCGGCGTAATTGAGTTTCAACCTGCTGTTACAACGTCAAAAGATGTAGTTTATTCAAGCGCTGTACACGGTAACGAAACTGCCCCAATTGAAATTTGTGATGCACTTATTAAACAAATTATAAAAGGCGAGCTGATACTTAAGCAGCGTGTTTTGTTTATTTACGGTAATCCACAATCAATTAATATTGGCCTGCGTTTTGTAGAAGAAAACTTAAATAGATTATTTAATGGTCACCATACAGTTGAAGGTGTACCAATGAATAATGAGCGAAACCGCGCTGCAAAGCTTGAGCAATACGTAAGCGATTTTTATACACGTGGCGAGCAAGGCAGTAGCCGATGTCATTACGACTTACACACTGCAATTAGAGGCTCTAAAAACGAAAAATTTGCTGTCTATCCATTTTTACATGGTAAGCCATGGAAAAAGTCGCAGTTACAATTTTTATTGAGTTGTGGTGTAAATACCGTATTAATGATGAAATCTCCTGCAACAACATTTAGCTATTATTCGTCATTTATACACGGTGCTGATTCTTTTACGGTAGAGCTGGGTCAAGTTAAGCCATTTGGTCAAAACGATATGGCTCGCTTTGAAAAAACAAAGCAAACCTTAACTGCATTAATTAGTCAAAATGAAGTTAAATATCCTGAATTTAATGCAAACGATTTTGAATTATTTGCTGTCCATCGCACAATTAATAGAACGCAGAACGATTTTAGTTTTCCTTTTTCTGACGATGCCGAGAACTTTACTGGCTTTGCGAAAGGTGAACTACTTGCAACCGACGGTGATACAGCGATTTACGCTGACGTTGAAGGAGAGGCTATTATTTTTCCAAATGCGAGCGTAGCATTAGGGCAAAGAGCACTCCTTACTGTTATTCCAATGGATATTGATAGCAATTTCGTCTAATTTAACTCATCAGACCACTAGTAACTTAAAGTTAACTATATGTTTACTATGAAGTAAAGTAACCGTATCGTTAACTTGCCACTTATTTAACCAATATTTGCTTTTGTTTCGTCCCAGATCTGTTGAATAACACTTTACGTTAACGTAAAGTGTTGGCAGCTTTAATTAAAGATAGTGCAGATGTTGCAAAGTTTAACCAGCAACAATCACCCACAATAATAATTTAAAGGGGCACTGTTTTACCGACAACAAAAGAAGGTAGGTTATGAGTAATCCAAATAACGTATCGCTGAATATTAACCACGAGCTTGAATTTATTGATGGTCAAGCGCTTAATATTCCAACCCTTAGTATTTTAACTGAGGACGGCGACATTCATCCTAGTGCAACCGCACCTGACATTTCAAAACATACCGCTATTAAGTTATATGAAACAATGCGTTTTATACGTTTGTTAGATGAACGTATGCAAGGCGCGCAGCGCCAAGGCCGTGTTAGTTTTTATATGCAATGCCTAGGCGAAGAAGCCGCAGTTACAGCCTCTGCAGCTGCACTTGATCAAGACGATATGATCATGGCTCAATATCGTGAACAGGCAGCCCTGCATTATCGTGGCTTTACGCTTGATCAATTTATGAACCAAATGTTTTCAAATGAATTGGATTTAGGCAAAGGCCGTCAAATGCCAATTCATTATGGGTCTAAAGCGCTAAATTACATGACGATTTCATCGCCATTGGGTACGCAAATACCACAGGCAACGGGTTATGCATATGGCCAAAAAATAAAGCACATCGACGTTAAAACAGGCGAGCTTGCCAGCACAATTGATAATGTGACTATTTGTTACTTTGGTGAAGGTGCTGCATCTGAAGGTGACTTTCATGCCGGTTTAAATATGGCCGCTGTTCACAGAGCGCCGGTTATATTTTTTGCACGTAATAACGGCTATGCAATATCAACCCCTGCTGATGAGCAATTTAAAGGCGATGGTATTGCCTCGCGTGGTGTGGGTTATGGCATTAAAACAATTCGTGTTGATGGCACAGATGCACTTGCTGTTTATGCGGCAACTAAAAAAGCACGCGAAATAGCCTCAACACAAGGTGAACCTGTACTTATTGAATCGATTGCTTATCGTTTGGGTGCGCACTCTACGTCAGACGATCCAAGTGGTTATCGCTCTAAAGATGAAGAAGCTAATCATCAAACGTGCCCTATTGATAAATTTAGAAAATGGCTGGTTAAGCAAGACTGGTTAAACGAAGAAGACGATATAAAAGCAAAAGAGTCGATTCGTGAAGAAATTTTAGCAGCGCTTAAACGTGCTGAAGTTGTTGCAAAGCCCGCTTTAGAAGAACTGGTATCTGACGTTTACGATACACCAATTCCATTATTGCAACGCCAGTACGAGCAACTAAAAGAACATATAAAACAGCATCCAGATGCTTACCCAGTAACCGCAGGGAGAATTAAGTAATGGCTAAAGTGAACATGCTCCACGCAATTAACTCTGCTCTCGATATTACGATGAATGAACACCCTCAAGCCTGTATTTTTGGTGAAGATGTTGGTTACTTTGGTGGTGTATTTAGAGCAACATCGGGCTTGCAAGAAAAGTACGGTAAACATCGTGTTTTTAATACGCCTTTAACCGAGCAAGGTATTTTAGGCTTTGCTAATGGTTTAGCGGCATTTGGTGCACCTGCATTGGCAGAAATTCAATTTGCGGATTATATTTTCCCAGCGTTTGATCAAATAGTAAATGAAGCCGCTAAATTTCGTTATCGCAGTGGTAATGAATTTAATGTAGGTAACTTAACTATTCGTACACCTTATGGTGGCGGTATTGCCGGTGGTTTATACCATTCACAATCACCCGAAGCGTATTTTGCGCACACACCGGGTTTGAAAGTAGTTGTACCGCGTAACCCTTATCAAGCTAAAGGTTTATTACGTGCATCAATTAAAGACGATAACCCGGTCATATTTTTTGAGCCTAAGCGTTTATATCGTGCATCAATTGGCGAAGTGCCAGAAGAAGATTATAGTATTGAATTAGGCACGGCTGAAGTAGTGCAAGTGGGTGCCGATATTACGCTCTTAGCGTGGGGTGCTCAAATGGAGATTATTGAAGATGCAGCAAAGCAAGCAAGTGAGCAAGGTATAAGCTGTGAAGTTATTGACCTTCGTAGTATTTTACCATGGGATGTTGAAACGATTGCTAAATCGGTTATTAAAACCGGCCGTTTAATCGTGAGTCATGAAGCGCCTATAACCAATGGCTTTGGTGCAGAGATAGCCGCGACAATACAACAAGAGTGTTTCTTGCACTTAGAGTCGCCAATTTTACGTGTATGTGGTCTAGATACGCCATACCCGCTGGCACTTGAAAAAGAATACGTACCGGATGCACTAAAAGTGTTGGCTGCAATTAAACAATCAATGGATTTTTAGGGGTTACCATGGCTAAAGATTTTATATTACCCGATATTGGTGAAGGCATTGTTGAATGCGAAGTAGTTGAATGGCTAGTACAAGAAGGCGATACCGTATCTGAAGATCAACCAATTTGCGATGTTATGACAGACAAAGCATTAGTACAAATTCCGGCAGTGCATGATGGCGTTATTTCAAAGCTATATTATCTAAAAGGTGAGATTGCTAAAGTACATGCCCCTTTATTCGCTATGGATGTAGCAGGTGAAAACACTAACAATGAAGTAGTACAAGAGCCAGTACAAGCTGAAAATAAAACTAATGATGCAGCTGATGTGGTTGAGGACTTTATATTACCGGATATTGGTGAAGGTATTGTTGAGTGTGAGATTGTTGATTGGTTAGTTGCTGAAGGCGACGAAATAGAAGAAGACCAAGCGGTTTGTGACGTAATGACCGACAAAGCATTAGTACAAATTCCGGCAAAATATACAGGCACAGTAAAAAAACTATATTACCAAAAAGGCGAAATAGCAAAAGTACATAGCCCGTTGTTTCAAATGACAATTGCAGGCAGTGCAGCAAAACCAAATGTTGATATAAACCAAGCGGTCGTAAAGGCTCAAACTAATGCCGTCGCTGAAAAAGTTGCCCCTGTTAAAACGCAGCAAGCTGCTAAAGTTATCAATCAAAAAGCGGTTGCATCACCTGCGGTTCGTCGTAAAGCACGTGAACTAGATGTTGATTTAACCTGTGTACCAGGTAGTGGTAAAAATGGACGTATTTACAAGCAAGATATTGAAGAGTTTGTAAAAGGCGAAGTGCCAAATACTATTGATACTTCACCGCTTAATAGCGATGCTTCTCAAAGTGCAGTACAAAACCAAACACAGAATCAAAGCGGTGGCGTACGAGTAGAGCAAATTAAAGGCATTAAAGCGGCCATGGCCAAGCAAATGGTAGCTTCGGTTTCAACTATTCCGCACTTTACGTTTAGTGATGAAATAGACTTAACACAGCTTATAGCTTTGCGTAGCGGTTTAAAAGAGCAGTACAAAGCACAAGGCGTTAAGCTCACCATGATGCCATTTTTTGTAAAAGCACTCTCGCTAGCAATGAAAGAGTACCCTGTACTTAATTCTAAAGTGAACGATGAATGCTCAGAGCTTACCTATTATAACGATCATAATATCGGTATAGCGGTTGATTCAAAAATTGGCTTGTTAGTGCCTAATATTAAATCGTGCCAGAGTAAAAGCATTGTTGATGTGGCAAATGATTTAACCCGCTTAACTCATTCAGCGCGAGAAGGCCGTGTTGCACCCGATGATTTAAAAGGTGGGACAATTAGCATCTCTAACATTGGTGCTATTGGCGGCACTATCGCGTCCCCTATAATTAATAAACCAGAAGTGGCTATTGTTGCGCTAGGTAAACTGCAGCATCTACCGCGTTTTGATGAAAGTGGGCAGGTTGTGAGTAAAGCTATTATGCAAGTGAGCTGGTCTGGCGATCATCGTGTTATTGATGGGGGCACTATTGCTCGTTTTAATAACCTATGGAAGTCTTACTTAGAAAACCCATCGGCAATGATGATGGCTATGAGTTAATAGCTAAATTGTTAATATTTAATAAAAACCAGCTTTTAGCTGGTTTTTGTTTTAATGTCAGCTGTTTTTAATTAAGATACAAATGTTACTAAAAAGTAATTGGATTAACCCCGTTAGGGAATATAAAAAATAACACTAAGGAAATTTTATGGAACACTATATGAACGCGTTGCGTAGCTACGCAGATTTTTCAGGCCGTAATCGTCGTAAAGCATTTTGGATGTTTATGCTAATTAATTTTATTTTTTCGCTTTTGACAGGTGTTATAGATGGTATTACAGACACAATGTTCGTAAGCTCTATTTATAGCTTAGCGCTATTTATTCCTGGCTTAAGTATTGGTGCACGTCGTCTACATGACACAGGCCGTTCAGGCTGGTGGCAGCTACTTTGGTTAGTGCCAATAATTGGTTGGATTGTTTTAATTGTTTTTCTTGCGCAAGATTCGCACGAAGGTGAAAACGATTTTGGTCCAAATCCAAAAGAATTAGCAGTAGAACCAACTACTGTATAAGTAAGAATAACTTAACATGTTAAAAGCTCAGCAATTGCTGAGCTTTTTTGTTTTTTTATTTCTCATTCTTTTAAATTTCAGCAAAAAAATACAACCCATAACCAACTATTAATGCGGGAATAGACGTATAAAGTGTAGCTATAACTGCAGCTTTGGGCGCCATTGCTATTGCTGGATATAACGCATCACCATCGTTAGAAATTGCGTTTCCTGCTAAAGCACTAAAGGGAATAATGCCTTGAATATAAAGTGTTGTAACAATTATTTGCGGGCCACAGCCGGGTAAAAAACCAATAAGCACTGCAATTAATGGGGCTAAATAGGCGTAATGTACAAACCACGTTTTTAAATCAAGTCCTGCAATGTTAACCAAAATCTCAAATAGCATAAAAGAGGCTACAACCCATGCCGTTACAAAATGGGTATCTTGTAATACTTTTATTATTTTAGAAGGGGGGTTACATGCATCGTCTTCTGACGTTACTTCTTGATAGCTTTCACCTCTTGACGAAAGCGCCCAAATACTAACAATAAATAAAGCCATTACCGCACCAAATAGCGTAATTACAGTACTTGTGCTTGAACCAAACTGTGAAAAATCAACATTAAACGCAATCAAAAAGGCAATTATAAGGCTTGGGATTATTGCTACCATCCAAACCGGTTTACTGATTTTGATAATGTTAGTTGAGAGTATTTTAATTTGGTGCTTTTGTTCTTGCGCTGTTGGGCGTAAAAAGTCTTTTTTGTGTATCGTATTAACCAGTAAACCACTGAATGTACCCACAACTAACCCTATTCCCATAATTAACAAGCCATCAGTAGGGCGGGTAGCAAGTAATAAAAATGCTGCATCTCCCATTGTAGCTGTTAGCACAGCAACAATAGCACCAAAGCTTGCTTGGCCTTTTGTAAATTGAGTAACCACAATAATAGCGCCACCACAGCCAGGTAATGCACCTAAAACCGCTGCAAAGCTAATTTCTAAAATAGGGGACTTGGCACTTAAATAACTAAGCTCTAATTGAGGTAAGTGTTCTATAGCGTAGTAATAAATTAAAAGGGTAGAAGCAACAAACACACTCACTTGAAAAAATGCATCACTCAGTGCGGTCATTGTTATTTCGCGTAATTGCGGTATTGCAAGGCAAGTTAAAATAAATAAAGGCAGCAGTAAGCGTTTATTTTGGCTCAAAAATCGTTTTGAGGCTGGAGTAATAAAACCAATGTGAGGGAGTGAAATCATACAATGCGACCTAATAAATTAACTAGGTCACACTGTATATTTTAATTAAATGATAATCAATATCATTTGCATCTATTTAAATCGATTACTCTGTTTGAGTTTTTCGATAGCCAAATCTAAGTTAGTTTAAATTTGAATTAAAGGCTGTGATTAAATTGGGCTACTTACGCTGAAATTCAGAGTTTGTATTCCACGTTGGCCACTGTTCTGTTTCAGAAATATCAAAACCTACCTTATAAAATAATTGTAAGTCTTGAACAGCACCCGATAAATCCCATTCATCACGGTAACGGTCACATGGTTGATGATAACAACCGCGAAGTACTAAGCTCATACGTTTACGGTAATTAGCCGTTTCTTCATCAGCAGCCACTGTGCCGCCACCTGCGTACATGGCCGGAATGCCCATGTTTGCAAATGCAAAGTGATCAGAGCGGTAATAGCCACCCGATGATGGTTTAGGATCACCTGATATTGTTCTGCCTTGCTCTTTAGCCGCAGTTTCTAAAAACTCATCCATTTGTGATTTACCAATACCAACCACATTCATGTCTTTTACTTTGCCTAATAAATTTAAGCTATCCATGTTTATGTTAGCGACTGTTTTATTCGCTGCAATCACTGGATTTGCCGCATAGTATTTAGAACCTAATAAGCCTTGCTCTTCAGCAGTTACCGCTAAAAATGTCATTGAGCGGCTAGGGTGCTTTGGTAATTTAGTAAAGGCTTCAGCTACTTCAATTAGCCCAGCGGTACCCGTTGCATTGTCGTGAGCACCGTTATAAATTTGATCACCTTTACGTGTTTTGTCTGTACCTAAGTGATCCCAATGAGCCGAGTAAATAACATGCTCATCTGGTTTTTCACTACCAGGTAAAGTGGCGATAAAGTTATACGACACCGATTTTTTAATCGTGTTTTTAATACTAACAGAAGCAGTTAAATCGCCCATATCAACATGGTAAGCACCTTTAGCAGCATTCGTTTTAACGGTATCAAAATCTAAACCTGCTTTAGTAAAAAGCTCTTTTGCTACGTCAGTTGTAACCCAGCCTTCAACGGCTACGCGGTCCATATTGTTGTTTTCTTTTTGAAAACCAAACTGCTCGCCGCTCCACGAGTTTTCAACAACCGACCACGGGTAGGATGCAGGTGCTGTTTCATGAATAATAATTGCACCTGCGGCACCACGGCGACTCGCTTCTTCGTATTTGTATGTCCAACGCCCATAATAGGTCATTGCGTCGCCAGTAAATAAAGCAGGGTCTTTTGTTGCAAAACCCGGATCGTTAACCAGCATTACAACCGTTTTGCCCTTAACGTCTAAACCTTCGTAATCATTCCAATTGTATTCAGGTGCGTTAACGCCGTAGCCCACAAATACAAGTTCAGAGTTTTCAATGCCTTCTTGAGCGCTTATGCGGCTGCTACCCATAACCATGTCTTTTTTGTATTGGTAGTCTTTACCGCCAATACTAAGCACCATGTTCGAATCAGCTTCTAAAGAAACTAATGGCACTTCTTGTAAGTAACTGTCGCCATTACCTGGTTTTAAACCTAAAGCTTTAAACTGCGCAGTTAAATAATCAAGCGTTAGCTTTTCGCCTGGTGATGAAGGAGCACGACCACCAAATTCGTCTGATGCGAGTACTTTTACATGTTTAGCCAGTTCATCAGCTTGGATACTGTTATAACCATTTGTTACATCAGTAGGTGTAATACTTGTTGTTGCGCAACCTGCTAAAACAGCAGTAGCGAGGAGTGTGAGAGAGAAATAATGTTTCATGTCAGCTCTTTTTTTGTTTTAAGTTGTGATTAGTATATTAACTTCTATTAAGTAGAACCAGTTTTTGCGGTAAACTTCTCGTAAATTATAGGCATAAATTGTTAAAGGTTTAAATGAAGCGTTTTACTCCCCCCGAGCAGTGGCAAATCAGTAGTTTAGAAACAGGTGCATTTGCGCATTTACGTGAGCTGTTTAAAGTTAACGAACTAACAGATTGGCCGGTGCCGCAGTGGTTTTCTCCATTTTTAAACGCTATTAATGCGAATAATATACCTATTACTTTTAAAGATGATGCAAAAGTAGATTTTGGCGATCGTTATTACGAACAAGTTATTTTTGAAACGGGTGTTGTACCTACACGCAGTGAGAATTGGCATGACTTATTTGGAGGCTTTATTTGGTGTTTATTTCCTAAAACCAAAGCACTTATAAACCAGCGGCATGTACAAGATATAGCTGAGCATGGTTTGCAAAAGCGTACCAAGCATCGTAATGCATTAACGCTCTTTGATGAATGTGGTGTTGTATTAGCTATAAGTGAGAGTAAATGGCAGCAGTGGCTTTGCGATCATCAATGGAAAACAGCATTTGTTGAACACAAACATGAGTGGGGTAAAACAATAAAACCTTTTATGTTTGGTCATGCAAATTACGAAATGCTTACTAAACCTTATATAGGCTTAACAGGTAAAGCGTTATTTGTTTGTGTACCTAATGAAATATTTTGTAAAGATTTAGTAACTCAATACCAGTACCTTGACCAAGCCCTTTATGAGATGATTAATACAGATAACTGCTTAGCTGATAACAAACAGCTTTCACCACTGCCTTTATTAGGTGTGCCTGGCTGGCATGACGAAAACAAAGACGACTCTTTTTACAACAATACAGATTATTTTAGAGCGAAACGAAGGATACGAACATGATAGAAGTTGCTGGGCTTAAAAAGAAATTTAAGCTAACTAAAGATCACAAAAAAAATAAAATAGACGACATCGACCCTCGTGAAGATAAAGACTATTTTCATTCAGTACGAGATGTGAGTTTTAGCTGCGCAAAGGGTGAAGTACTTGGATTGCTAGGCCCAAATGGTGCGGGTAAAACAACTACACTTAGAATGATTTCAACCGCGTTAAAGCCCGATGAAGGTTCAATAACAATTGCTGGAAACGACATTGTAAAAAAACCGCTACTGGGGCGTAAGTCTATCGGTTTTTTATCGGGCTCTACCGGTTTGTATGGCCGCTTAACTGTAAAAGAAAACATAGAGTATTTTGCAAAGCTCCACGGTATGAGCAAAAGCGATATAGCAACGCGTTGTGATGAGCTATTTACATTGCTTGATATGCATAAGTTTGTAGATAAACGCGCAGAAAACCTATCAACAGGTATGAAGCAAAAAGCAAATATTGCGCGTGCTGTTGTGCATCGCCCAGCAGTTGTTGTACTTGATGAGCCAACAACGGGTCTCGATATAATGACCACGCAAACCGTTATTCAATTTATTAAGGGTTTAAAGGCGCAAGGTACTCCTGTTATTTTTTCTACCCATCATTTAGATGAAGTTGCACTTTTATGCGACCGAGTCGCTGTAATTAACGAAGGTATTAGCTGCTTTGACGGAACAGTAGATGAATTTAAACAAGCAGGTAATAGTGATGAGCTTAATCAAGCGTTTATGAACATACTAACGGAGAAACATGATGTTTGAGGTATTTAAAAAGGAGTTAAGAGAGTTATTACGCGACAAAAAAACGCTATTATTTGTTGTTGCGCTCCCTGTCGCTATATTTCCGTTATTGTTTGCTGTAATGGCATTTATAAGCTCGCAAGCAGCAATGGATGCAGAACAAAAAGTAAATACGTATGCCATTATTAATGGTGAATACGCACAAGAGTTTACTGATAAAGTGTTTTATCACAAAAGTTTTGAGCTTTATAAAGGGGCTAAAACCTTTAATAACATTGAAGAGCTTAAAGCTGGTGTTATAGCTGGCGATATTGATATGGGTATTTATTTACCAAGCCATGCTGAGCAAACACTAGATAATGGTGAACAAAGTCAGTGGCAGGTTGTTTTTAACGATTCAAAATCTATTAACTTTTTATTCGAACGCGTCAAAGAGCTAGCAAAAGAATACAGTGACGTGCTGCAAACTCAAAAGCTAATCAGTTTTGGTATTGAAGAGTCTGTTCAAAAATCTATTCTTAACCCAATTGAAGTAATTAAGGTGGATACAGCCGATAAACGTGAAAACCTTGGCGAAAAAATTGGCGGTTTTTTACCTTACTTACTTATACCATTAGTACTAATGGGGGCTACTTACCCAGCAATAGATTTAGGTGCCGGCGAAAAAGAGCGCGGCACGCTAGAAACACTCCTACTAACACCCATTACACGTACAGAATTGGTGCTCGGTAAATTTATAACATTACTTACTACCTCTATTGCATCAACCACTATTACGATTGTGAGTATGGGGTGTTGGGTTGCAGTTGCATTAGCATTTGCTGACTTAGATTTCATTAAAACGGCCTTCGGTACGCTAGCGGTTAGTGATTTACTGATGATTTTTTTACTTTTACTTCCGCTGGCTGCCATATTCTCTTCTTTAGCGTTAGCTATCTCAATTTATGCGCGTACATTTAAAGAGGCACAAAATTATATGCAGCCTTTAAGTATGGTCGTATTTTTCCCTATCATTATTTCAATAATGCCAAATATGGAGCTTACTGCTAAAACCGCGTTTATCCCGGTAACAAACGTGGCATTAGCCATTAAAGACATAATTAAAGGCACAGTTGATTACACATTTGTAGGCTTAATATTTTTAGCAACTGCAATCATTGCAGCCGGACTACTGGCATTTTGCGTTAAATGGTTTAACAGAGAAGATGTGCTGTTTAGATAATTATATAGATTTAGCATTCTGAAAAAATATAAAAGGTAGCATTGGCTACCTTTTATATTTTAAAGGGATGATTGGTTGAAACAACTATTCTATAGTCTGTGTAAGTCGATATGGTTACTCTCATTCATTTATAATTCATATAGAGAGAGTGCTCTAAATAAAACTAATGATTTAGTCTTTTTATTATAAAAATTATAACGATAACCGATTAGTTAGATGGTCCAATTCTTTCGTTAATGCTCTATACTAATAACAATAAAAATTTATGGTGAAGGTAAATGTTGAAAAAGAATAATTTTTTGAATGTGACAAAAAATAATAGACTAATGCTCGTTGCAACAATAATATTTGTTCTTATAGCTTTACCATCTCTGTATTTGTTTGACCAAAAAGTAAGAAGTGATGTTTATAATTCAGCCCAAATAGAATTAAAACGTGAGCTTGAAACAAAAAGCCTTTCACTAAAAAACCATCTTAAAGATAGTGTTACCGCTATTCGCTTTTTAGACGCAACGCCCCCGATTAAAGGCATTACTCGCGCCACTGAAAACAAGAAAATAGATCCCTTGTTAGGCACGCACATTGACGTTTGGGAAGAGCGCTTAGCGAGTATTTTTAGTGGTTTTATGCGCACAGACGACAGCATACTTCAGGCTCGCTATATTATTCTCGCAGATGGTGGGCAAGAAGTTGTCAGGGTTGATAGAAACCAACTCGGAGAAATTAATCGACTGCAAGGCCTGCAATTACAAAAGAAAGGCCAACGCGATTACATGATAAAAGCGAGTATGCTCGATAATAAAAGTGTTTATATTTCTCCTATTAACTACAACCGTGAAAATGGGCAGATACAAGAACCTTATATAAGTACTTTTCGTGTAGCTAAGCCTGTTTTTGATGAAAAAAATAAAATTTTTGCAATATTAGTCACTAACTACTTTGCTGATAAATTAATAAAAAGTTTAACGGTTGAATCTCCACAAGGAACACAAATTTACCTAATGAATAATGAAGGTGAATTTTTATATCATCCAAACTCTCAATTACGCTTCGGTTTTGAATTTAATAAAGCAAAAACATGGACTGAAGAATTTTCCACTGCAAGCACAATGGCAGAGCAAGGCACTTTACCGCTAAGTAATTACCCAATTGCTTACACGTTAAAAAAGCGTATTTCGCTTGATGGTGATATTGCGATGTTACCTTTAGAGCTTGGTGTAAGTGTTGATACTAAAACGTTGTTTGCAAAGGTGAACGAAAGGCGTCAAAACTTTATTGCAATGCTAGTGGTATTCTTTAGCGTATTTTTAGTTATTGCCTTTTTATACCAACGTTTTATAAACCGTAAGTTGTTAATTAATTCTCTAAAAGAGCAAAACAATAAAGTAATAGAAAATTCTTTGGATGCTATTTTTACAATTGAGCAAAACGGCGAAATTGTTCACTTTAATAATACAGCTAAAGAGGTTTTCGGTAATTCAATCTCAGGCACTAGCCCTGATTTTGTTTCTTTATTTAACTTAAATGAAGCCGATAATAACTGTATAGAAGAGACTATTTCAAACGGATCAAAAATGCCGTTTGAAGCTATCTACACAGATGGTTATGGCAACAAACAATACTTTTCAATTACACTCAGTAGTATTTTTGATGTCTACAATAACCGTTATCAGGTAGCGGCTATTTTAAGAAATATTAGCTCATTAAAAAATACTCAATCAGAGCTTGAAGGCTTAAACAGTACTTTAGAGCTAAAAGTCTCACAAAGGACTGTTGAGCTAGAGCGAGCAATTGATCAAGCATTAGCAGCGAGCCAAGCAAAAAGTGACTTTGTAGCAAATATATCTCACGAAATACGCACACCGATGAATGGCGTTTTGGGTATGCTTGAAATGCTCAAAGAAGATGGCTTAAGTGAACAACAATACCATTACCTAAAACTAGCCAACAGCAGTGCTAACTCACTGATGAACTTGATTAACGATATTCTCGATTTTTCGAAAATAGAAGCGGGTAAGCTTGATATTGATAATCATACATTTGATGTTGTTACAGTATGTAGCGATATGATTAGCTCTTTAGCGTTACAGGGCCAGCGCAAAGGTCTTGAAGTATTTTTAGATACTAAAGATGTAGTAGACAGAATGGTTATTGGCGACAGCCATCGCCTTAAACAAATTTTAATTAACTTAGTTAATAATGCTTTTAAATTCACTCACCGAGGTGAAGTAAGTCTAACAATTGGTTCTAAGTACATTACCGATTCAAAGTTATTAATGAGCTTTACAATAAAAGACACTGGTATTGGTATAGCACCAGAGAACATAGACAAACTATTTGAAGTGTTTACACAAGAAGACTCAAGCACAACCCGCCACTTTGGTGGTACAGGCTTAGGTTTATCTATATGTAAAAAGCTCGCTCAGTTAATGGGTGGTAATATCACTGTTATAAGTGAAAAGGGCGTTGGTAGTACATTTACAGCAACGGTTGAGCTACACGTCGCACAAGAGAAAAAACTAAATACAGGTATTGAACTTGCTACTAGCATTAACGTAGCTGCATTAATAGCGCGCGATAATGTCTATCAAAATGTGTGCGATTTGTTGCTATTAACTTGTAAAGTAAATGCAGAAAACATTATAAGACTCGACTACTTTAGTGAGCATAAAGAGTTTGAGGCTGACTTATTATTGATTGATGATGAACACCCTCAAATTGATGCCCTTATTAATTACTGTAAACAGTTTAATAAAAAGTACGTCTTAATTTTACGCGACATGGTGACCGATAAACCAACTAAAATGGTGTTACCTGAAGGTAGCCATATTTTAAATAAACCGCTTACCCAAGATCAATTCAGCTATAAATTAGCCAGCTTATTTGGTGCTAGTAATGATTGTATTATAGCGCCACCCAAGGGCTTAACAGAAGAACAAGTAGAGCCTGACCTTTCTGCTTATCATATATTATTAGTAGACGATAATATGATAAACATTGAAGTAGCTAAGGCGATTTTAAAACGAACTAAAGTAAAAATCACCTGTGCATCAGATGGCGTAGAAGCATTAGAAGCATTGAGAGAAAACACAGAGCAAGCTTTTGATGTAATTTTAATGGACTGCCAAATGCCTAATCTAAATGGGTACGATACAACAAGTGAAATCAGAAATAGTAAAGCCGGAGTCGATTACACACACATTCCTATTATTGCGATGACAGCAAGCGCGATGGAAGGTGATAGAGAGCGTTGTTTAACTGCAGGCATGAACGACTATATTACTAAACCAATCAAGCCAAGAACGCTAAAAGATAAGTTAATCACCTGGCTAAGTTAATAGTTATTAATTGAGAATCAGCTGCTTATGCAGCTGATTTTTTTGGTTTAGCATCCGTTGATATATTTAACTTTGTTATGTCGGCGCTATCGAGTACGGATTGTGTGTCTGACCAATGTAGTAATTCAATTTTTCCATCTTGCTGCTCTACCAGCGCTGTACAGCTCTCAATCCAATCTCCATCGTTACAATACATAATTCCGTCACCTACTTTTATTTTGGGATGATGAATGTGTCCACAAATAATACCGTCTACGTTTTGCTTTTTAGCTTCATGAATTGCGGCATCTTCGAAGGCTTTAATCGCTTCACGTGCTTTGTGTACGCGGGCTTTTATCCATGATGCAAGCGAGTAGTAATTACCACCAAATAGCTTTCGAATACGATTGGTCCAGCGGTTTAAAAATAATAAAAAGTCGTACCCTGCATCCCCTGCGATACTAATAAGTTTGTTATAGCGTGTCGCGGAATCAAAATCATCACCGTGTACGAGTAAAAAACGTTTATTAGCTTTAGTGGTGTGAATAAACTGCTGGTGGATTTCAATACCAAATAACGTTTGATTTATATAGTTTCTAAACGTTTCGTCATGATTACCGGGAATATAAATGACGCGTGTACCGCTAGCTGCTTTTTTTTGTATAGAGCTTAATACTTGATAATGCGAAGGGTGCCAATAAAACTGACGTTTCATTGACCATAAATCAATAATATCACCCACTAAATAAAGTGTATCGGATTCTACCGAGTTTAAAAAATCGAGTAAGTAATCTGCTTTACAGTCTTTGTAACCTAAATGAACATCAGATATCCAAATAGTAGGGTAGTGTTGCTTCTTAGTGTTTGCGCCATTACTCATTTTCATTCCCTAAAGTATCGAGTGTAATAGTTAAATAACCAGAACTCTGGTTAAGAGATTTACTAAGGTATTGAATCATGGTGATATTTAAATTTATTTTCTCTAGCCAGAGATTTTCAGTGAAAACAAGGCGAATTTACGCGTCAATAGTGAGCCTATTGCAAGTAAATTCAACGCAGTTAGCGCTGAAAATAGCTGCTCGAGATAGATTTACTATCCAGAGTTCAGGTTAAATATTTTAGGGAATAAAAATGACAATTATACGACAGTAATACTAAAGCCAAATAACACACATAAAATTTAGGTATAAAAAAACCGCTTTTAAAAAGCGGTTTTAAAATTACTTATAAGTATTTTTAGCTTAACCTTTAACGGCTGCTTTAATTGCATCAATTGCTGTATCGATATCAATCATTAGCTTTTCACCTGTACGGCGGTTTTTAAGCTCAACTTTGTTTTCGTCAAGGTTACGCTCACCAATTACTAGCGTAAATGGCACACCAATGAGTTCCATATCGTTAAACATAACACCAGGGCGCTCTTTACGGTCATCAAATAACACATCAAGACCAGCATCTTTTAAACCTTGGTAAAGGTTATTTGCAATATCAGGAATACGATGCGATTTGTGCATGTTCATTGGAACAATTGCTAAATCGAATGGCGCGATTGATTTTGGCCAAATGATCCCGTATTGATCGTTGTTCTGCTCAATAGCAGCAGCAACAATACGTGAAACACCAATACCGTAACAACCCATAGTCATGGTTTGGTTTTTACCACCTTCGTTTAATACACCCGCTTTCATCGCTTCTGAGTATTTAGTGCCAAGTTGGAAAATATGACCTACTTCAATACCACGTTTAATTTGTAAAACGCCTTGGCCACATGGGCTCATATCGCCTTCAACAATATTACGAATATCAGCAACTTCGTAATCAGTTACGTCACGATCCCAGTTAATACCGCTGTAATGCTCATCGTCTTTATTTGCACCGGCAACAAAATCAGCAAGTATGTTAGCTGTTCTATCAACAATAATAGGCATAGATAAGCCGACAGGGCCTAATGAGCCAGGTTTTGCGCCAATAGCAGCAACAATATCTGTCTCTGTTGCCATTTCAAGCGGAGAGTCTACTAATGGGTGCTTTTCAGCTTTTAGTTCATTTAATTCGTGATCGCCACGCAGTACTAGGGCTACTAAACCGCGTACTTCGTTTTCATCAGGCGTACCATAAACAATTAACGTTTTAACACCGCGATGTGGCTTAACACCGTAGTGTTTTTTAAGCTCGTTAATCGTTTTAGCATCAGGCGTTGGAAACGCTTTAAGCTCTTTTGATGCTTCAGGGCGAGGCTCGCTTGGTGCCAGTGCTTCTGCTTTTTCAATATTAGCGGCGTAATCACTGCCGTCACTAAATGCAATGGCATCTTCGCCCGACTCAGCAAGTACATGAAACTCGTGCGATACGCTACCGCCAATAGAGCCTGTATCGGCTATAACAGGGCGGTAATCAAGGCCTAAACGCTCAAAAATGTTACAGTATGCTTTGTGCATCGCTTGATAAGTCGCATCTAAACACTCTTCACTTAAGTGAAAAGAGTAGGCATCTTTCATTGTAAATTCACGAGCACGCATTACACCAAAACGAGGACGACGTTCGTCGCGTACTTTAGTTTGTACTTGGTATAAAGTAACTGGTAATTGCTTGTAGCTGCTTATTTCTTTACGTACGAAATCAGTTATTACTTCTTCGTGTGTTGGGCCAAGTGCAAATGTACGGTTATGACGGTCTGTAAAGCGCATAAGCTCAGGACCAAATTCATTCCAACGGCCAGACTCTTCCCACAAATCAGCAGGTTGAATAACAGGCATTAGCATTTCAATTGCACCCGCTTTGTCCATCTCTTCACGTACAATGTTTTCTACTTTACGTAGCACGCGTAAACCAGAGGGTAACCAAGTGTATAAACCCGAAGCGACGCGACGGATCATACCGGCTCTAAGCATTAACTGATGCGATACGATTTCAGCATCTGATGGCGTTTCTTTAAGTGTTGCGAGTATATATTGGCTTGTACGCATGTTTTTTCCGAAATAGAGTAATTATATTCTTTTAATAGAGCTTAAGTTTACCAGCGGATGCTTTTACACTAAAGCGCTAACTGAGTTATTTAGTTTTTTTCTATGCTTGTTACTACGTTATGTTCGCCATTGACTTGCCAGCGAATATTATAATTATACAAAGTCATACCATAGCTCTGCTCGCCATCTTTTTGTTTTTTATATGCAGGGCGAGGATCTTGTTTTAAAACATTGGCTATAAAATCATGTAAGTCTGGGTATTGTGTTTGCGCATTAACAAACTCAATTGCTTGAGGGCTAAATTCAACCGTCATTTGTGTTTCTGGGCGCGTGTCAGCAAAGCCAGCACTTGCATCCGGCATAGAGTCTGAATACGGCAAATACGGTTTTATGTCAATAATCGGTGTGCCATCAAGTAAATCAATGCCAGCGAGTAATAAGCTAAGTTGTCCGTTTTTATATTCAATACCTTCAAGTTTTACGGCGCTCATTCCAATTGCGTTTGGTCTGAATGTAGCACGGGTCGCAAATACACCTTTTCGCTCATTGCCACCCAAACGAGGCGGGCGCACCATAGCAGAATAACCTTTATCAGCTGTTTCATGAAAACGAAATAACAACCAAATATGAGTAAATTCATCTAAACCACGTACAAACTCTTCGCGATTAAAATCGGGGGCAAATATAAGCTTTGCTTTAGCTTGTGGCACTAAACGTGGTTGCCTAGGTATAGCAAACTTTTGTTTATAAGGAGATTGAATGTGGCCAATAGCCGAAATGGTGTAATCGCTCATAGTACTCGGGTACAAATAAAATAGAGCGCTATTCTACCCGCATTTAGCATTTATGGCATTAATGTAAGCAAGTTTATTGCGTATACCAATTTTATTAAAAATATGATTATTCTACTGCATTAAATAGCGCACTTACTTTGTTAGGAATTATTCATAGTTGACTGCATGGATGCAGGAGGTAGAGTAATGCAGGGAGCAATTGCCCAGAACAACTATATATTATAATTTTGCCTTGTTATTGCGCTATTTTCTTAGTGTTATAATAGAACACTTATTTAATGCAATTGGCATTATAGACCATAAGGTTTAAAGTTATTTATTAGACTGATTGGTTTATATTAATATATTTAAAAAGAGCCTAAAACAAAAAAAGATAAGCCCTAAGGCTTACCTTTTATACATGCTAAAAACTAATTAAAACATGTATTGAACTGATACAGACGCTACATCCATATCTGGGTCAATATCGTCATCAAGTTTATAGCGTTCGTACTCTAAACGAAACTGTACATTTGTTGTAAGCGCGTATTCAATACCAGCGCCGTAAAATGCATCACCACCATCTGTAGACGCTGATACCCCACCTACTGGTAAATCTTGTGTGTAATCTGCATCCCATTCAAGCCAACCGCCTTTTGCATACACAGAAAAGCTTTCTGTTATAGGGTAGCCCAAACGTGCGGCAAGCGATACGCCATCAATTTCAGCTTTGCTGTCTATATCACTTACTTCATCAAAGTTTTGATAAGCAAGCTCTAAGCTTAAGTACTCGTTAAATTGTGCACCAACGTAACCCTTAAGCATTTGTGCATCGTCGTCAAAGTCAGTGTCGTTGTCACTGTCTTCAAATTCAAAAGAATATTGACCGTAACCGATACCAGTATAAATACGTGGAGAATCGAAATCAGAAATGTCAGCGTGTGCTGCAGAGTTAAAACCCAGTGTTGCTAGTGCAATAGCTGAAAGAGAAAGTGTTTTAATCATTGAATAGCTCCTTTACAAAAAATAATCAAATGCTTGATTTCATTAATCAAACTTCAATTATCTACTTGCAGCGAGCGTGCCAATATTAAAATGAATTAAAAACACGCCTTAATTAATTCTTTTGTATTGGTTTTTACGGTGTTTAGCGTGTTTTATAATCAAAGTGAACTTTTGTGTAATTGAGTACTCTAAAATAAGTTGTATCTTTTACAAAGTATAATGAGTTTTTTACATAGCCTGACTTTATTTAAACTAGTAATTACACTGTATGAAGCAAGTTTTCTGTTTCAATTGCTATTTCTTTCATTTTTATAGCGTAATTTTCTAATTTAATATCTTCTTCTGTTACAGCTTTAAACGAAGGCACTTCTATTGGGTAGCCCGTTTCATCCATTGCAATAAAGCTGATAACACAATGATTTGTTTCAACCATATTTTGTGTTTTAGGATCGCCACAACGTACTTGTATAAATATTTGCATGCTACTTCTACCCGTATGGGCAATTTTAGCTTCTACTTCGACTATTTGACCTACTAGAATTGGGCGTCTAAATTTAACACCCGCAACCGAAACCGTTACGCAGTAGTGACCACTCCAACCCGCAGCACATGCATAGCCTGCTTGGTCAATCCATTTCATGACGGCCCCACCATGAACTTTACCACCAAAATTAACATCGGTAGGCTCTGCTAAAAAACGAAAAACAACTTTTGACGACGGCATAGATAACACTCTTATTATTAAAACTACTATTAGCATAACGTAAAAAAGGGGCCGAAGCCCCTGCAATTTAGGATATGTTTATAATTTATATGTAAAAAAAGTGATTATATGTGTATATAACGCATAATTTAGTTACATATTAGGGTAGTTTGGCCCACCAGCACCTTCTGGGGTTACCCAGGTAATGTTTTGGCTTGGGTCTTTAATATCGCAGGTTTTACAGTGCACACAGTTTTGGGCGTTAATAACAAACTCTTTATTGCCTGCTATTTCTTTTACTTCGTAAACGCCTGCTGGGCAATAACGCTGTGCGGGTTCATCAAATTTAACTAGATTTACGTTAATAGGAATTGACGCATCTTTGAGCTTTAAATGACAAGGCTGTGATTCTTCGTGGTTAGTATTTGATAAAAACACACTTGAGAGTTTATCAAAGCTAAGGTATCCATCTGGCTTTGGGTACGCTATTTTGTCAGCAGCGTTAGCATCTACAAGGGTCGAGTGATCGGGCGTATTATCTTTAAATATAAACGGTAAACCACCATTAAAAATGTTTTGATCAAGCGTGTTATACGCACCACCTATAAATTTACCTAATTTGTGCATAGCAGGGCCAAAGTTACGAGATTGATATAACTCTTTATATGCCCACGATTGCTCAAACGCAGTTTGATAATGAGTTAAATCGGTATTTGCCAACTCATTTTGCAATGCTTCAAAAATAACCTCAGCGGCAATCATTCCTGATTTCATTGCGGTGTGATTACCTTTAATTTTTGCAAAATTAAGTGTGCCTGCATCGCACCCTATAATTAAGCCACCAGCAAAATGCATTTTTGGTAATGAATGTAAACCGCCTTTGGCTATTGCACGTGCACCGTATGCAATACGCTCACCGCCTTCAAGTACGCTTTTAAATACTGGATGGTGCTTCATTCGCTGAAATTCATCAAAAGGACTTAAATGCGGATTTGAGTAATTTAAATCAACAATTAAACCTACAACGACTTGGTTGTTTTCACTGTGATACATAAACGCACCACCATTAGTATCGCCGCTAAGTGGCCAACCTGTACCATGAACAACTTTGCCAAGCTCATGTTTACTTTCATCTATTTGCCAAATTTCTTTAAAGCCTAGACCGTAATGCTGCGGCGATGAATCTGCATCAAGTGCAAACTCATTAATTAACTGCTTACCTAAATGACCTCGGCAGCCTTCTGCAAATATAGTGTATTTTGCTCTAAGTTCCATGCCTGGCATGTAACCGTCTTTTTCATTACCGTTTTTGTCGACACCCATATCGCCAGTAATAATCCCTTTTACTGCTTTATCTTCAATTATTAAAGAGTGAGCACTAAACCCCGGGAATATCTCTACGCCTAAGCTTTCAGCTTGCTCTGCAAGCCATCGGCATACATTACCCATAGATACAATGTAGTTACCATCATTATAAAATGTTTTTGGCGTAGCAAAGTGGGGGATTGATGTCGCTTTTTGCTTATTATTAAACCAATAAATTTCATCGTTAGTTACTTTGGTTGTAACCGGTGCGCCAAGCTCTTGCCAATTTGGTAGTAGCTCATCCAAAGCTTTGGTTTCAAAAACAGCACCAGAGAGTACATGAGCGCCTACTTCGGAACCTTTTTCGACTACGCAAATCATGCACTCTTGTTGTTTTTCTTGTGCTAATTGCGCGAGTTTAATTGCACTTGAAAGCCCCGCAGGGCCAGCGCCAACAATTACTACATCAAATTCCATGGTTTCACGTTCGACCATAATAACCTCTTTATCTATGACGGACTTATTCGAATGTTTACTACGCATTTAAATAAGGTGTACAGCCTATTTTTAACCTTGCAAATTAAACGTTACAGACTGTGAATAGTTAAAGGTTATTTTAGGTTGACGTTTACGTCAACAGGAAGTAGTCTAATTTCATAAAATAAATAAGTTGACGTGCACGTTACCTTGTAGGTTTAAATAATTATGGAGTTCCTATGAAAGTTCTCGTACCAATAAAAAGAGTGATTGATTACAACGTAAAAGCACGCGTTAAAAGTGATAACAGCGACGTGGATTTAACCAACGTAAAAATGGCAATGAACCCGTTTTGTGAAATTGCTATAGAAGAAGCAATCCGCCTTAAAGAAGCCGGTACAGCCAATGAAGTTGTTGCTGTTACTATTGGTCCTAAAGCATCGCAAGAGCAATTGCGCACAGCATTAGCACTGGGTGCCGACAAAGCCATTCACATCGAAACCGATGAAAAGCTCGAGTCACTCCATATTGCAAAGCTACTCGCTAAAATTGTAGAGCAAGAAACGCCTGAACTTGTTATTTTAGGTAAACAGTCAATTGACTCAGATAATAATCAGACAGGTCAAATGCTAGCGGCTTTAACTAAACGTGGGCAGGGTACATTTGCATCCAAGGTTGTTATTGAAAATGGCAAAGTAAACGTGACCCGCGAAGTTGATGGGGGCCTGCAAACGGTAGCACTTAATTTACCGGCGGTTGTTACAACTGATTTACGCTTAAACGAGCCTCGTTACGCATCACTGCCAAATATTATGAAAGCCAAACGTAAGCCGCTTGAAGTAATAGCAGCTGATTCGCTTGGTGTTGATTTAACACCGCGTATTCAATTAATAAGTGTAGAAGAGCCAGCTAAACGTACCGCAGGAATTATTGTTGAAGACGTTGCACAGCTTGTAGAAAAATTAAAAACAGAGGCAAAGGTGATTTAAATGAAAACACTCGTAATTGCAGAGCACGACAACGGTGCCTTAAAACCAGAAACCTCAAAAACTATTAACGCCGCAGTAAAAATTGGTTTTCCTGTTGATGTACTTATTGCAGGTAACAGCCTAAGCGCAATGAGCTCACACGTTGCTAGCATTGATGGCGTAGCTAATGTTTTAGTTGCCGATAATAGCGTTTATGAACATCAGTTAGCTGAGAGCATGAGCGATTTAGTTTTATCTCTTAGCGACACCTACAGCCACATTGTTGCAAGTGCTACTACAACAGGCAAAAATTTTATGCCACGTGTTGCTGCGTTATTAGATGTTGCGCAAATTTCTGAAATTATCGCAGTAGTGGACTCAGATACATTTAAACGTCCAATTTATGCAGGTAATGCAATCGCAACGGTTAAATCACTCGACAGTAAAAAAGTAATTACCGTACGTGCTAGTAGCTTTGATTTACAAGGCGAGCAATCAGCAGCGGCTATAACAAGCATTGATACAGTGTCTGATTCGCAATTAAGTAGCTTTGTAAGTGTTGAACAAACAGAGTCTGAACGACCTGAACTTACGGCTGCCACTGTGGTTATATCGGGTGGTCGCGGTATGCAAAACGGTGAAAACTTTGCACTACTTAATGGTATTGCCGACAAATTGGGAGCAGCCATTGGTGCGTCGCGCGCAGCAGTTGACGCAGGCTTTGTACCTAACGATATGCAAGTAGGGCAAACAGGTAAAATTGTAGCGCCTAATTTATACATTGCAGTAGGGATTAGCGGTGCTATTCAGCATTTAGCCGGTATGAAAGACTCAAAAGTAATTGTCGCGATTAATAAAGACCCCGATGCACCTATTTTTCAAGTTGCAGATTACGGTTTAGTGGCTGACTTATTTGAAGTACTGCCACAGCTCGAAAGTGCTTTATAGCGCTTAATTAAGCAAAATTTATTCTGGTTGAAAGCCGTGGTGCTCTTTGAGTGCTGCGGCTTTTTTATTCGGTAAATTAAAGACACAAAAAAACCAGCCAATTGGCTGGTTTTTAGTATTTATAAACGGCTAACTTAGTATTAGTAAGTTGCGCTGCCTTTAGTACGAGGGAAGGCAATAACGTCACGTACGTTGCCCATACCTGTTACATAAGCAACTAAGCGTTCAAAGCCTAAACCAAAGCCTGAGTGCGGCACGCTACCGTATTTACGTAGATCGCGGTACCAGCTGTAATCTTCTTTGTTTAAGCCCATTTCTTCTAAGCGTGCATCAAGTACATCAAGGCGTTCTTCACGTTGTGAACCACCAATGATCTCACCAATACCTGGTGCTACAATGTCCATTGCGGCAACGGTCTTACCGTCTTCGTTTTGGCGCATGTAGAATGCTTTAATGTCACGTGGGTAGTTTTTAATAACTACCGGTGCTTTAAAGTGCTCTTCAGCTAAGTAACGCTCGTGCTCAGACTGTAAATCTACACCCCATTCAACAGCGTACTCAAACTTTTTACCACAGTTTTTAAGGATTTCTACTGCTTCAGTGTAATTTACCTGCGCGAAGTCTTTTTCTACAAATTCTTCCAAACGCGTAATTGCGGTTTTTTCTACACGTTGTGCAAAAAATTCCATGTCATCACGGCGCTCTTCAAGTACGGCTTTAAACACATACTTAAGCATATTTTCAGCAAGTTTTGCGATGTCTTCTAAATCAGCAAACGCAACTTCAGGCTCTACCATCCAAAATTCTGCAAGGTGGCGTGATGTATTTGAATTCTCTGCACGGAATGTTGGGCCAAACGTGTAAATTTTTGACATTGCAGAAGCGTAAGTTTCGCCATTTAACTGGCCAGATACAGTAAGGAATGCTTCTTTACCGAAGAAATCTTCGCTGTAATCAACTTCGCCTTTGTCTGTAAGCGGTAAGTTTTGCATATCAAGCGTAGACACACGGAACATTTCGCCAGCGCCTTCACAGTCACTTGCCGTAATAATTGGCGTGCTGATCCAGTAAAAGCCTTGCTCGTGGTAAAAACGGTGAATAGCTTGTGCTAAACAGTTACGTACACGAGTTACCGCGCCAATCATATTTGTACGAGGGCGAAGGTGAGCGTGCTCACGTAAGTACTCAATGCTGTGACGTTTTGCCGACATTGGGTATGAATCTGGGTTTTCTACCCAACCTAATACAGTCACTGTATTAGCTTGAATTTCGTAAGATTGACCTTGGCCAGCAGATTGTACTAAAACACCAGTAACCGACACAGAACAACCGGCTGTTAAGCTAGTAACTTCATCATAATTATTCAGTGAATTAGGAACTACCGCTTGAATAGGATCAAAACACGAACCGTCATGAACGGCTAAAAATGAAATTCCTGCTTTTGAATCGCGGCGAGTACGGATCCAGCCCTTAATTGTTACTTGGCTGTCTACCGCAACATTGCCTTTTAATAGCTCTGAAATCGCTAAATGGCTCATCTTCACTCCAATGATATAAGTTGCCTAACTATTTTATTTTAACTGTGCGCAGCACTCGGGCATAAATTGCACATAAACGGCGCTGCACTTGAACCCTGTATCTTACCTAGTAAAGTTGAATAAAAAAACTATTGTGAGCAACTCTTTAAAAGTTTTTATGCATGCGGTTTATTTTTAAACAGTTTTTAGAGTTTAATTACTACTATTATGATTTGTTGCTCTTAAATTTAATGATTTTGTGGCATTATTAACAAACAAATCAAATTACTATTTATTCACACTTAAAAAATCGATGCTATGAAACAAGTTTTTATTTTACGAGGACTACCAGGAAGCGGTAAGTCTTACTACGCGCAAAGCCTTGCTGACGAATTAGGTGGAGTTGACGAAAGCCAATACCTAATCTGCTCAACTGATGATTACTTTATTAATGAGCAGGGCGAATATCATTTCGATAAATTTAAATTGTCGCAATTTCATAATTTAAATTTAGCGCGCTTTATAAATGCACTTGCTCAAGGTATGCCATTGGTAATTGTAGATAACACCAATATTAAAAAGTGGGAATTTATAGCTTACACTCAAGCTGCTGTTGCTTTAGGTTATCAAGTAAAAGAAGTGATAGTGGGTGAAGTGAAAGACAAATCAATGCAGCACTTATATGCTAAACGTAACTCGCATAATGTCCCGCTTAAAACAATAAGCAAAATGGCCTACATGTTTGAGTGGTAGTGCTAAATTTTAGACTGCACGTCTAAATTATTTTGAGTTATAGTATCTAAATGAGCAGTGATTTTTTCATTGCTCCAATCCCACCAAGCTATATCTAGCAGCGTATTTATTGTTTTATCGTCAAATATAAAAACCTACTTGAGGAAAACCTTCCATTGGTGAAGGATTATTGGGGTTTGGTCCGTTCATGGGGTTCCCTCTAATTAATTATGGACGTGTTACTTTTCAGCATACTTTTGTTTAATTGCTAAAATCTCTTCTTGAACTGCAAAAAAAGCATCCACTACTGCGGGGTCAAAGTGCTTCCCACTACCTTCTTTAATAATGGCAAATGTTTTTTCTTGTGAGAATGATTTTTTATAAGGACGTTTTGAGGAGAGAGCATCAAATACATCAGCAATAGCAACTACGCGTGCTGCAATTGGAATTTCATTACCTTTTAAGCCATCAGGATAACCAGAGCCGTCCCATTTTTCATGATGTGAGCGGGCAATAATTTCACCGAGTTTAATAACCTCAGAATCAGAACCTGAAAGTATGCTGGCGCCTACAACGGTGTGCTGTTTCATTATTTCCCATTCTGCAGCATCTAATTGTCCTGCTTTAAGCAAAATATGATCAGGTGTAGAAATCTTTCCG
This sequence comes from Pseudoalteromonas sp. C8, assembly GCF_011378685.1. NCBI lineage: Bacteria > Pseudomonadati > Pseudomonadota > Gammaproteobacteria > Alteromonadales > Pseudoalteromonadaceae > Pseudoalteromonas > Pseudoalteromonas sp. C8. The sequence continues at coordinate 110,761 of NZ_WTKT01000005.1, read as the reverse complement.
AGGTCATGCATCGACGCTGAAAATAAAATATTTTCAACTGTTCCCTCATCTAGCCCTACACTGCGTGCAACGGCCTCAGAATACAAACTCATACGTTGAATGTGCGCACCCGTTTCTTCATCTTTGTATTCAGCAGCTTTGGTTAGCCTATTAATTGTTTCTAGTGATGCGGCTTTAATGCTTTGCATTGCTTGCTTTAGTGATTCAGTTCTTTGAGCAACTTCAGCTTCTAATTGTTTCTGATAATTTGTTCTTAAATCGTTATAGTCTTTAATCTTAAGAAGGGACTTAACGCGCGATAATAGCTCGTTTTTATCTACAGGCTTTGTAATAAAATCATCGCAACCAGCATCAATCCCTTTAACTCGTTCTTTTGTCTCTCTTAAAGCAGTAATAAGGACGATAGGTAATAGCTTTAATAAAGCGTCTTCTCTAACTCGGCGTGTTACTTCAAAACCGTTCATACCGGGCATCATTATATCAAGTAAAATAAGGTCTACAGGTTGTTGTGCTAAGATATCTAATGCTTGTTGCCCGCCAGTCGCTGTTACTGTTTTATATCCCTTGGGTTCAAGATAAGCTTGCATGAGTTCAATATTTTGAAGGTTGTCATCTACAACCAAAATTAAAGGGCTATCTTTCATTAACTTTTCCTGTGTATCAAGGTTTAAATAATTGTAGTCATTACTTTATATATAAACTTATTTGTTGAGCAAACGTGCGTGTATCTATAGGCTTCGAAATATACGCACTGTTAGGTATACACAGTAATTGGTCTATATCTGCGGGTAAAACAGAAGCGGTAACAAAAACAATAGGAATATCTGCCGTTTCTTTTTCATCACGCAAAATTTTCGCAACTTCTGTTCCAGACATATCTGGGAGTTGGACATCTAATATAATAATTTTTGGAGTCTCACGCTTTATTGTTAAAAGCGCATCTCTTGCATTCATAGCAGTGAATACTTCAAAATTTGCCATGAGTAAAAGATCTTCCTCTAGCAATAGGTTATTCGCATTATCATCAACTATAACTATTTTGGTTTTCATTATGCTTTACCACAGACTTTTGTTTAATTGGCAAAGTTATACGAACCGATGTGCCTTTATTAACACCTTCAGATTCAATAACAAACTCGCCTCCATGCAACTTTACTAGACTTTTTGCGATTGGCAGCCCAAGTCCTGTACCTTCTGTTAATCTAGAATAGGGGGTTTCTATACGGAAAAAACCTTCAAATATTTTTTCCATATTTTCAGCAGCAATACCTATACCCGTATCCCAAATTATTATTTCTATTTCTGTATCAGTATGTCGTGTTTTAACGCCAATTTGACCCTCATCGGGTGTGAACTTCACTGCATTTGAAAGCAAATTATAAAGTATCTGTTTAACCTTAAGGGAGTCAGCTTCAATTGGTGGCAAGTCATCAGCAATATCAAGACACATATTCAATTTTTTCTGGTTAGCTGTATCTGCTGTAAGCCCTGTAATTTCGTGCAATACTTGGCGTATCGGCAAATGAGAGATGGTTAGACTCATTTTGCCTGCTTCAATCTTTGCCATATCCAGTATTTCATTAATAAGTAACAGTAAATGTTTGCCGCTCACCAATACATTTTTAACATACTGTTTTTGTTTGTCATTTAAAGTGCCAAATGTTTCGTCGTAGAGCACCTCAGAAAAACCATTTATAGAATTAAGTGGGGTTCTCAGTTCATGCGACATATTTGCTAAAAACTCTGATTTAACTCGAGCAGCACTTTCCAAGTCACTCGTTAGCACTTCTAGCTCTTTATTCGCTTTTACGAGTCCTTCTTGAATCGCGTTACGTTCAGTAATGTCCTCGATAGACAATAAAATAATACGATCTTTTGACTGAGTACGTTTAATTTGCCTTGCGTTGAGCAGCATTGTACGCCAACCAATTGTTTTAAAATTGTGCTCAACTTTATAATCATCAAAGCTCGTTTTTTGAGGCAATATGGTTTCTAATAATTCACGAAGCTTGGGAATGTTCCATTGATTATTACCAAGGTTGTATATTAGTTTCCCGACTGTGTCTTTATGATTAGCGCGAAAAAACTCATAAAATGAGCGGCTTGCTGTAACTACTCTTAAATGTTGGTCTAAAACAATCAGTGGTTCTCGAACCGTGTTTACAATACTTTCGGAGTATTCTAAGAGTTCTTTCTTGGTACTTATTTTATTCACTATCTAGATCCTTTGTACCATTAAGGGCTGAACAACTTTATAAACGTTTAAAGGATAATTAAGGTTCAGCAATGCTTGAATATAGCTTTATTTTTATAATACGTTCGCTAAAAGCAATGCTTAATAATGTGTTTTAATGTTTGTGTGTGGTTTTAACTAATATAAAAGGCGTAACCTGATAAGTGATATCTGAGAGGAACTATTTAACATTAATCTTTGTTCAGTAAACAGCAACAGCTGATTAATAGCAAGAGGTTCATAATTTAACCTGCATATTATTGTTGTTTATTGGCTATAGTGAGCTTTTTAAAGGTAAAAAGTATTAGTTTTAAGCGAGATAGGGTTTTAACGGGGAACGTATTTAAACTGAATTTTGGGTCTAAATAGTAAGTATTGATGTAGGTATTAATGTTTAAATTAATGCCTACATCAATATTTTAATCAGTCTATAGATTTATAAACCGCTAATGGGTGCGAGGTACTTAGTGATACATGCACTTCGTCGCCAGGGTTTACAACAACTTCATGGCTTACTCGGCTAGTTACAACCGTAGAGCACGCAAGTTTTACAGCACACAAGCGGCTGCCACCTTCAAAACGTACCCAAATTACTTCGCCGTTATTGCCAACACTGCTTTGTACAAGTAACACATCGTCTGGTCGAAGTAGTACATCAACGTCGCCACTTTCACAGTCAACACCATGAGCGGGAGCATTACCAATTGAGGTAGTGGCTTGTCCTTGGCTAAATTGGCCGCTAATAAAGCTGGCTTCACCTAAAAAACGTGCTACAAAGCGATTGTTTGGGGTACTAAAGCAGCGCTCGGGTGTATCGATTTGCTGAATTTTACCGCCTTTAAGCACACCAACACGATCGCCAACTGAGAGTGCTTCTTCTTGGTCGTGTGTTACCCAAATAGCTGGTACGCCAGCGGCTTTAAGTGCGTTTCTAATATCCCAACGAAGCATGTCTTTAAGGGCGGCATCTAAGTTTGAAAGCGGCTCATCAAGCAATACAAAGTCAGGTTGGTGGGCTAGGGTGCGCGCAAGTGCTACACGTTGCTTTTGTCCGCCAGAAAGCGTTGCTGGTTTTTTATCTCTAAAATCGCTCAGTCCAAGTAGGTTTATCCAATATTCAGCAGGGGCTGTATCTTTTAATCTAAAGCAAATGTTTTGCTGTACGGTTAAGTGCGGAAATAACGCAAAATCTTGAAATACCATACCTACACTGCGTTTTTCAGGAGGTATTGTTAATTTGGGTGTAGCGCGCCATTTATCCGTGTTTATTTCGCCTTCGCTAATAGGTATAAGGCCAGCAAGGGCTTGTAAAATTGTACTTTTACCGCAACCTGTTGGCCCTACAAGCATAAGGATTTCGTTTTCACCCAGCGATAAGTTTAAATCGCTTACTACGCGGTTACTGCCATAATCTATAGACAACTGACTTACAGATAGCATTGTTTCTTAAATCCTTAATGTTCAAACTGGTTGCGTTTTTCGCCAGACATCATAATAGCTAACCCGCAGGCAGATATCACTACTAACAATAATCCAGGAATAGCAGCGCGACCAAAATAGCCCGCTTCGTATACACGCCATAAATAGGTAGAGAGGGTTTCAAACCCTGTTGGGCCAAGTAGTAGCGTGGCTTCTAGTTCGCGCATTGACTCTAAAAACACCAGTGCTGCACCGGCAATAATACCGCGCATAGTTAAAGGCAGTGTTATACGAGTAAATACTTCACGTGGGCTTGCCCCTAATACGCGTGCAGACTTTACTAAGCTTGGATCTAAGTGTTCGGTGCTTGTTCTAACAGAGCCTACAGCAAGTGGTAAAAATCGCAGCATATAAGCAATAATAAGCAATCCCAGTGTTTGGTATAAAAACGGCAACTGCAATCCACCGTAAACAAGCGCTGTGCCCATTACTATACCCGGAATACCAAAACCAAAGTAAGTAACACGTTCCATTATACGACCCGCTTTTCCACTAAGTGCGGCATGTGCAACGGGGATCGCAACGATAACGGCTACAATTGCCGCAATACCCGATGCATACGTAGAGTTCCACGCAATATTAAAATCAAATGAGCTAAAACCATCACGAGCTAACCAAAGCGAAAATATAGCCAAAGGCAAGCCAATAGCGAGTAGCAAAACAGGTGCAAACGTAACAAACATTGCACTTAATTGTAATTTGCTTGGGAATAAAATTAACGGACGACCTTGGCGCTCAGGGGCTGTTTTTATTTGTGATTCAACTAAAAGTAAAAAGCCAACAATAACCATCAGTTGAAGCGAAAGCATGGCTGCGCGGCCTAACGCAAAAGCGTTGTATTCAACGTAAATTACGCGGGTAAACGTATCTAAGCGCATCATTGCGGGTGTGCCAAAGTCTGATAACGTATAAAGGGCGACTAACAATGAGCCTGCTGCAATACCGTTAACTACGCGCGGTAGTATTACTTTAAATATACTTTGCGTCATCGACATTCCAAGCGTTCGTGCAGCGTTAACCATGCTTGCATCAAGGCTCAGTAAAGATGAGCGAGTTGTCATCATTACAAATGGGAAGGTATAAAGCGTCATTACAATGGCGGCACCGGTTAGGCCATACATTGATGGGGTTTCTATTCCTGTTAAGGTGTTTATTTCGCCACCGGGGCCAAACGCTGCATAAAGGGTAAATGCGCCAATATAACTGGGGATTGCCAGCGGCGCCGCAAATACAACCAGCCAGAGTTTTTTAAATGGTAAATGCACATACGCGCTAATAAACGCCAGTGGCACGCCAATTAAAATAGATCCGAGTACCGTTAAACCCATTAAGGATAACGTGTTACCTAAAATTTGAAGATTGTGGGTGTCAAACACTGAGCTTGCATCGCTTGCAAGTACAATTAATACATAAACAGGGGTAAGCGCAACAAGCGCTGCAAGCAGCGCCATTGGGTAAGAGGCCGGTATTTTCATTACAATACGCCGCTGCTTCGCATCAAATCTATAGTAGGGCGTAAATCAGCTAGCTGTGTTAAATCTACTTTAGGGGGAGAAATATCAGCAAGAGACGGCAAACCTTTAGGTTGAATAATACCATTTACTAACGGAATTTCGTACGCTTCACTGGCTAAGTAACCTTGTACTTCTTTACTTAGTAAGTAACGCATAAAGTTTGTTGCAAGCGGATCGTCGTTAAGCGCTAATACACCCGATGCATTAACTAAACAGCCCGCATCATTTTGTGTAAATGCTAAATCTAGCTTGGCATCAGGCTTGCCTGATTTTAAACGCAATGTGTAATAGTGATTTGCAAAACCAATATCAACTTCACCGCGTTCAACGCCCATAACAACGCCTAATTCACCTGCGTATGTTTTAGCACGTTTTTTAATCTTTTTAAGCCACTTAGCAGTTTTGTCGTCGCCTTCTAAAATTCGCATTGCGGTTACAAACGATTGAAAAGAAGCGTAGGCGGGCGCCCAGCCAATACTTAAATCGCTGTCGGCAATTTCCATAATACTTGTTGGAATTTGATCTTTGGTCAAACGCGACGTGTTATATGGCAATGTACGAATACGGCCAGTTACTGGAGCCCACTCTTTATATCTAAACTGTGGTTGTAACTGAGCAGATAAATCACCTGGGATAGGTTGTGCAAGGCCTGCATCGGTTACTAAACCAATTGCGCCTGAATCAACCGCCCAAAATAAATCAGCGCGGCGAACGCCGGCTTTAGCTTCTGCAACAATCGTATTTGCTAAAGCAGCAGTAGGACCTCGGCGTATACCGAGTTTAAAGTCTGGATTTTTTTTCTGGATTGCTTGCAATACGTTTTCATACAAACCACCTTCGCCTCGGCCTAAATAAAGGGTTAACTCGCCTTTAAGCTTTGGTAAATCATCAACAGAAACTGGGTTTGCTATATCAGCGGCTAGCGCACGAGAAAGAGGCAGTGGCAATGAGCCAACCACCCCTAACGCAGCTAGGCCTTGAATAAAGGTCCTACGCTTCACTTAAAATACATCCTTACGGGCTTTTTCGGCTTTTTCTATTAAAACCTTAGCGCGGTCTAATTTTGTTTGCATATCACTGATCACATCGCGTACTTCATCTACGCTTTTGCTGTTTTTAATTGCTAGTGGCAGTGTTACGTTAAAGTCTTTTTCCAGCACTTCAACTAGGTTAGCGTCTTGCTCAATAAGTGTACCTTCAACGCCTTCAAACAGGTGTAGGTAAGTGTCATGAACAATTTCAGTTGCTTCGTCTTGTAAACGCTCAGCAAATTTAGCTACTACACGGTCTAATTTGTGCTTAATTTCATCAATTGTGGCACTTTGTGTCATTTCTTTTGTAGCGGTTGCTTTTACTGTGTCTAACAAGCCTTTTTGCTGGAATTTTGCAGCAAGCTTAACAGCCCCAAGGCCTTGCCACAAGGCTATGTTCATCGCTTTTTGTTGTTTACGAACTTCCTCAGCAGGCTGCTTATTATCAATGGCCATTTTTACGCCATAAAGACCCTGCCAAATAGAAGCGTATACCGGTACAAAGTTAGTTTCTATTGCGCTGTGAAACTTAACTGATTCCCAATATTCAATTAAATCATCAGTTTTTACAGATTTTGCGCCTTTAGTATCGTAGTCGCTTACCATGGTATCAACTTTGCCTACCATCCATTCTACTTCTTCTGCGTAACTTTTAAGGTTAGCTTGAAGATGATTAACATGCTCGCCAATAGGGCCGTTAGCTAATACTGGTTGAGCCATAAACGCCGAGGCTAGTAAAAGGCTTGCACCTAAAGTTTTGGCTGGTTTAAATAGTAATTTCATAGCAAAGAAGTCCAAAAAGGTAATTGTAAATGATAGACATTATCATATAGCTAATAGTTAACGAGATCAATAACCACAAACTCGCTTAATAGATAAAAACACTAAATGTAGCGGTAGGTTACAGTAAATAGCGCTATAACCTGTATTAGGATTAGTTATTGAGACCGACTATTAAGCGTAATGCTTGCCTTTAATGGCATTATAAATGGCATCACACAGTGTTTTTATACTTGTGTCGTCACTTATATACGGTGGCATAAGGTAAATTAGTTTACCGAATGGGCGTATCCATACGCCTTGCTTTACAAAATAAGCCTGAATTTTAGCAACATCAACATTGCCCGCAGCCTCGTTTAGTTCAACAACGCCTATTGCACCTAAGGTACGCACATTGGCAACCGCATCTAATTCACTGCATTTATTAAGTTGTTGTAGTTGGGTGTTTATTTGGCTTATTCGTTGTTGCCAGTTTTGCTCTAGTAATAAATCAATACTTGCGCAGGCCGCAGCACAGGCAAGCGGGTTACCCATAAAAGTGGGGCCGTGCATTAAAACACCTGCTTCACCTTCGCTTATGCCAATGGCTATTTTATTGCTAGTGATAGTGGCCGATAGCGTCATTGAGCCGCCAGTTAATGCTTTACCAATACACATTATATCGGGCTCTATATTGGCGTGCTCTACAGCAAATAATTTACCTGTACGGCCAAAGCCTGTGGCAATTTCGTCGCAAATTAGCAGTACGTTATATTGGGTGCACAATTTACGTACGCAGGCTAAATAATCAGGGTGATAAAAGTTCATACCACCGGCGTTTTGTACTATTGGCTCAATGATAAAGGCGGCTACTTGGTTATGGTTTGCTTTAAAGTATTCTTCAAGCTCTTGAGCTTCAGCTTGGTTAAATTCGCTGCCAAACTTACTCACCGGTGCAGGTACAAAAACATGCTCAGGTAAAAAGCCGCTATACAAACTATGCATTGAGTTAACGGGGTCGCATACGCTCATGGCTGCAAAGGTGTCGCCATGGTAGCCCTTGTAAGGCGTCATTAATTTTTGTTTTGTTGTAATGCCTTGGCTTAACCAATATTGCAGCGCCATTTTTATTGCTACTTCAACACTTACCGATCCGCTGTCGGCTAAAAATACTTTAGTTAAACTCGGCGGCGTTATATTTACTATTTTTTTGCAAAGCTCTACTGCGCTGTTATGCGTAATTCCGCCAAACATAATGTGGCTCATATTATTAATTTGCTCAATCATGGCGTTATTTATAACAGGGTGGTTATAGCCATGTATTGCGCTCCACCACGAGGCCATGCCATCGATTAATTGCTCGCCAGTTTCAAGGTGAATAATGTTGTGATTTGCATGTGTAACGGGATATACCGGAATTGGCTTAGTCATAGATGTATATGGATGCCAAATGTGCTCACGATCAAAATCAAGGTCAATCGCATTCTTTTTAATCATATGTAAACTTTAACTTGGTGGGCTTCGTTGACAATGTTACTTCAACTCGTAGACTAAGCCAATATCACCGTTGAGAAAAAATAAGAGAGTATTATGGAACTTGCACCTGTTCGTCACGATTGGACCCACGCTGAGGTTAAAGCATTATTTGAAATGCCATTTAACGATTTACTTTTTAAAGCCGCATCGGTTCACCGTGCTAATTTTAATCCCAATGAAGTGCAAATTTCTACGTTGTTATCAATTAAAACAGGCGCTTGCCCAGAAGATTGTAAATATTGCCCGCAGTCGGGGCACTACCGTACTGATTTAGAGCGCGAACGCTTAATAGAAGTAAAAAAAGTAGTAGAGCAAGCACGCCTAGCAAAACAAAAAGGCGCAACGCGTTTTTGTATGGGCGCAGCATGGTCAGATCCAAAAGACAGAGACATGCCATACATTTCGCAAATGGTTAAAGAAGTAAAAGAGCTAGGGTTAGAGACCTGTATGACGCTAGGTAAACTCACAAACGAAAAAGCCCATGAGCTTCGAGATGCAGGGCTTGATTACTACAACCATAACCTCGATACATCACCTGAATATTACGAGCAAATTATATCAACCCGTACTTTTCAAGATAGATTAAATACCATTGACCACGTACGCGATGCCGGTATGAAAGTATGCTCGGGCGGAATAGTCGGCATGGGCGAGCAAGCAAGCGACCGTTTTGGACTACTTATGCAACTAGCTAATTTGCCACAACAGCCAGAAAGCGTGCCTATTAATATGTTGGTTAAAGTTAAAGGTACACCGCTTGAAAACGTAGACGATTTAGATCACTTTGAATTTATACGTACCATAGCAACAGCGCGTATTATGATGCCACACAGTTATGTACGTTTGTCAGCAGGGCGTAACGCCATGAACGAGCAAATGCAGTCAATGTGCTTTTTTGCAGGCGCTAACTCAATATTTTATGGCGACAAACTACTTACCACCGAAAACCCAGACGCTGATGCCGATATGAACCTCATCAAAAAATTAGGCATGAACCCAGAAAAACGTCACGACTATTCAGACGAAGCAGTAGAAGCTTCGCTTTCATCGCAAGTAGCCGACAAAGCAACCTCTGAATTGTTTTACGAAGCGTAGGCTTTTATATCTATGCCTTTTGATTTTATAAACACGCATCTGCAGGCTCGCCTGCAAGATGCGTTACTTCGTAAACGCCACGTAGTGCAACATGCAACAGCGCGTACTATAACGGTTAATAATAAAACCTATCTTAATTTTGCCAGTAACGATTACTTAGGCTTTGCAGATGAGGCTGTTAACCTTAATAACTCTCACGCATTAGGCAGCCACAGCTCCGCATTGGTTACAGGTTATCAGGCGCAGCAAAAAGGGCTTGAACAATATTTATGCGAGCAATTTGGTTATGGCGCAGGGATGCTATTTAACTCAGGGTTTAGCGCTAATAGCAGCGTAATTAAAGCGTTGTTTCAAGATAAAGCGGCTGCGCAAAACAGCGCTATTTTTCAAGATAAGTTAAATCATGCAAGCTTGATTGACGGGGCTATGCATTCTAACGCGGCTTTAGTGCGTTTTAATCACAACGACATGAACCATTTACGCTCACGGCTCGAAAAATCAAAAGCGCAAAACAAGCTAATTATAAGCGAAGGCGTATTTTCGATGGATGGCGATACCGCGCCTCTTAAAGAATTACTCGCACTTGCAAAACAGCACAACGCATGGCTGATGATTGACGACGCACACGGCTTTGGTGCATTAGGCAAAACCGGTTTGGGCAGTTGCGAAGCGTTTATTACTCAAACGCTGCCAGATATATTAGTCATTACCTTTGGTAAGGCAGTCGCCAGTAGCGGCGCGTGTGTATTAGGCAGTAAACAGTTTATTGATTACATGCTGCAATTTAATCGCGATTACACGTATTCAACCGCTATGTCGCCGCTTATGGCAAGCCACACACTTGCGCGTATTAAAAGCATAAAAACAGCTGATGATAAACGCGATAAGCTAAATGCCAATATTGCATTATTTAAGCAACTCGCTAAAACCCATAATATTGCAGTTATGGAGTCAAACACAGCCATACAGCCCATTGTATTAGGCTGCGCTGAGCAAACGTTGCAAGCGGCAGATAAACTTAAACAACAGGGTATTTGGCTCACTGCAATTAGACCGCCCACGGTTGCACATAACACCTCACGTTTACGCATTACTTTAACAGCCGCACATACTGAGCAAGACATAACGCACTTAGTTAAGCATTTAGTAGGTGCAATAGCATGACTGCTCAGCCAGTATTAAAAACAGACCTAGTGCAAACACAACTTGTAAAACCGTGCCTAGTAAGTAGCGAGTTAAATAGAGAGTTAAATAAAGAGTTAACTAGCGAATTGGATAAAGAGCTAAGCAAGGAGCTTAAAAAGTCCACCCAAAGTAAATTTTCAAAGGCGGCAGCGCGTTATAACACCCATGCAAATGTACAAAAACACGCAGCAAGCGATTTATTTAAACTTATAAAACCAGGCTTTAATCAAAATAAGCTTTGTGTTGATTTAGGCGCAGGCCCGCTTGTTAATACGCATACCTTACAAAGTATGTTTGCAAGCGTTATTGCCATGGATTTGAGCATAAATATGCTGCAAAGTAGTTATTTAACCACAGCTAAAATATGTGCCGATATGGATAACTTACCGCTGCAAGCAAACAGTGTTGATGTTATTTACAGTAACTTTGCAGTGCAATGGTCTGCTAATTTTTCGGCTTTAATGCAATCACTTTACAGCATATTAAAACCAGGCGGGCAGGCGTACATAAGCACTGTGGTAGAGGGCTCACTTAACGAAATAAAAACAGCGTTTGCAGCGCTTGATTCAAACAGCCACATAAATACTTTTAATAGTGAATTGCATATAAACCAATCAGTCCAAAAAGCAGGGTTTACTATTAACAGCGCTCAAAAACGTATTTACACCGATGAATACACAACACCTTTAAAAGCGATTGCCTCAATTAAAGCTATAGGCGCTACTACGCAAAATCATACTAATACGCGCCAAGGGTTACTTACCAAATCGGCGCTACAAAAAGTATGCAGTGCGTATCCGCTTATAAATAACAAAGCATGTGTATCGTACCATGTGGTATTGTTATCATTAGAAAAACACTAAATAAGCCCAAAGACATTAAAGGCAACGCATGAAAGAATTTTTTATAACAGGCACCGATACCGATGCCGGAAAAACCCACGTTACCAGTTTGCTATTAAAGTTACTTGCCCAACATAAAAAACAAGCCATTGGCTTTAAGCCTCTTGCTGCTGGCTGCGAAATGGCGTTTGAGCAGCTAGTAAATGCTGATGCCCTCATACTGATGGAAAGCGCAACCGTCAGCGCTAAATACGACGTAGTAAATCCGTTTGCGTTTGCACCACCTATTGCACCGCACATAGCTGCTGATCAAGTTGGGGTGAGTATTACTGTCGATAAACTAAGTGATGCTTATAAAAACGTAAAACAGCAAGGCGCTAATTACATACTTACCGAAGGCGCGGGTGGCTGGGCGTTACCTATTAACAAAAACGATTATTTATACGACTGGGTTAAAGCAGAAAAAATGCCGGTAATACTCGTTGTAGGTATGAAGCTAGGTTGTTTAAATCATGCGTTACTAACCGCTGCGCATATGCAAAGTATGGGTATAAACTGCGTTGGCTGGATTGCAAACCAAGTCGATAAAAACATGGACGAGTATCAAGCAAACCTTGATTCACTCAAAGCACGTTTACCGTTTCCAATACTTGCTATAAGCCCATACAGCGAGCAAACTCCTAAGTTACAAATATACAAAAGCTTGCTTAGTGCGTTATCTATAAACACTTAAGTGGTTTTAAAAAAGTTACTTTTTTAGGTAAATCTTGAAATAGTCAGCCTTAGTACACATATAAACGTTTATAAATACATAGCTTGCTTAAAGACAGTGTTACTAAGGACATAACGACTATATGACGCACCCATTTATTGAAAACTACGCCCCAGATGCGCACGTAAGCGCTGAGCCAAAAGCACTAAACTATGGCTTACCTAAAAAACGCGTAGGCATAATTGGTGGGGGCACAGCTGGCGCCACAATAGCCATTAGGCTTGCTGCGTTAGGGTTAGAAACTTATGTACTTGAAAAGAAAAAGTCGTTAATTGATGGCCCTCCAATGTGCCATTTGCATGCAGGTGGCAACTTATACCGTGAAATACCCGACGAAGACTGCATAGATTTACTCAAGCAATGTATAGATATTGCGCGCCTTTATCCTCACACCATCGATGTTCGCCCTACAGTATTTGCAGTGCCTAAGCGCGATGACGACTCACCCGAGGATTTATTTCCGCGTTTAAATAAATTAGTAAAAGCCTACAGCGAGCTTGTTGAGCAAGATAGCGCTAACAAAATATTAGGCGAGCCAGAGCATTATTATCAGTTATATAGTTATGAGCAAATGCTAAAGCTTGCTAAGCAAAAACAAGTAGCCAAGCCCACGTCGTTAGATGAGTGGATGATACCCGTTGCTAAGCATTTAGATTTAGATAAGCTAAAGTTTCCGCTTATTGTTGCACAAGAATATGGTTGGAATATATTTCGTTTATCGGCCAGTGCACAACTAGCACTTGCACAGTACAAACACGCTCACGTTTTAACAAGCACCAGTGTTAAAAATGTATCGCCAGTTATAAATACCAATAATGATAAGCACACACTTAAGTGGCGCATTGAATACCAATCAGAGCCAAGCCTTGATGAACAACCTGATACTTCAACTAATACACAAACCATTGAGGTAGATTACCTAATAAATGCGTGTGGTTTTCAAACCGGTATTATTGACGACTTGGTTGGGGTGGATGTAAAGCGCATGGTCGAATTTAAAGCCTCTTACATCACTCATTGGCAAGGTGCTGGTGGGCAAATACCCGAAATTATTATTTACGGTAACCGTGGCACACCAGAGGGCATGGCGCAGCTAACGCCTTACCCAAATGGATATTTTCAAATACACGGCATGACCAACGACATTACGCTATTTAATGATGGCTTAGCTGATGCAACACTAATGAGCGCACAACCTAAACTCCCCGATAAATATCTGCATTATATTAAAGATGGCTGGGATAAAGCAGCGTTGCAAACACGCACCCAAACAGCAATTGATTATGTAGCCGAGTTTGTACCTGCGTTTAAAACTGCTAATACACAAAATAATGCCTTGTTTGGCGGGCAACAAATCCCAGGTGATGATGACACTTTGCGCGTAGCCGATGTAAGTTTATATTCGCATATTAGTTATGCGCGGGCCGAAAATGTTAAAGCATCGTCAACGTTAATAGCTGCAGATCAAATAGTGTCTGAGTTTATAAAATTAGGAATAATAAGTAGCGATCCTGCTGTAAATCATCACCGCAGTACCCATCAATGGTCGTACCTTAAACATAATAGCAGCGACAAAATTGGCGAAGTTGCACGCATATTGGCACACGAGCGTGGATTTCCAATTGATATGGCAGAGCTAAATAACAGCTTGTAATAAGCTGATTTATAAAGAAACTTCAGTTTTAAAATTGCTGTAAAACTCTTCTTAAAAAAATTATCAATAAACACATAAATAACACTTGTGTTATGACATAGTTTGTCACAAAATAGCGCTAACGTTATGACATAGTGTGTCATGACGTAGTGATTGCTTTAACCTAATTTATTTTAAGCGTTCGGTGATCAATATTAATTTTGTGAGGACAATATGAAACGTGTATTTTTGTTTTTATTAACTAACCTAGCGGTTATGTTGGTATTAGGTGTAGTGCTTTCAATAATAATGAGTGCGCTGGGTTTAAGCCATCGTAGCCTTGGCGGAATTTTAATTATAGCCACGGTGTTTGGTTTTGGTGGATCGTTTATTTCGTTATTAATGTCGAAATGGATCGCTAAAAAATCAACCGGCGCGCATGTAATTACGCAGCCCCGAAACGAAACCGAACGCTGGCTTGTACAAACGGTATCTGCGCAAGCAAAAAAAGCAGGTATTAAAATGCCAGAAGTGGCTATTTACGACAGCCCAGAAATGAACGCATTTGCAACCGGCCCAAGTAAAAACAACTCGTTAGTGGCAGTAAGCACAGGCTTAATGCACAACATGACCAAAGATCAAGCCGAAGCCGTACTTGCCCACGAAGTATCGCACGTGGCTAACGGCGACATGGTAACGCTTACCCTAATACAAGGCGTGGTAAACACCTTTGTAATATTTGCTGCAAAAGTACTGGCAGGCATAGTAGATAACTTTATTAATAGCGATGAAGAAGAGGGTGGTAGTAGCTGGACATACTTCTTATTCGATATGTTATTCCAAGTATTATTTGGTGTGCTAGCAAGCATAGTAGTTGCAAGTTACAGCCGTAAACGTGAGTTTGCAGCCGACAGCGGCGCAGCAAAACTAGTTGGTGCTGACAAAATGCGATCAGCCCTTGAGCGATTAAAGCAAAACCATCCTTCGCAATTAGAAGGCTCAATGATGGCCTTTGGTATTGCAAGTGGCAAAGGCATGGCTGAATTGTTTTCATCGCACCCACCGCTTGATGCGCGAATCGACGCACTTCGTAAGTAATTATGTAAAATAGTTAATATACTAAGCCAGCTTAATTGCTGGCTTTTTTATGTTTACGTTAAAATACCAAAATACGCATGCACTGTGTTTATATACAGCACCCTGTGTTGCTTTATAAAATCGTTACTTTTTTAAGCTATATGTGTTTACGAAGTTATTATGTATAAGTAAACTAAAATACCTTAAAGCCAGCAATACTACTGGTTTTAATACTTAACATTTAATACTTAACAAGGATGCTTATTGTAGTGGAAAAGATGCAGCAAACTAAAGAATGCATTATGTGTTTTAGCGCTATAGATTCACGCGCTAAAAAATGCCCGCAATGCACCTCACTTCAAGCTAAATATTCTAATTTAGAAAACAATCCCATTATTATTGGTGCATTGGCCTTAATTATTGTTGGTATTTTTGGGTTTATTTTTTATCAAAATATATATGTAGCAGGGCTTGAAGAACAAGCACAAAAAAACCTAACTGCTAATGTAAACCAAATTAGCACTAAAAATGAAACCGATGGTTTGTATGTTGCCTGTATAGGGAAAATAAAAAATGAATCAGATTTTTCGTTTAAAAATATAAAGTTTAAGGTCGATTTTTTAACAAATCAAAACGCACTAGTCGATACGGTATCAATAACCGACGAAGACCTAATTCTAATGCCTAATGATTCAACCAACTTTAGAGTAAGAGGTATTGCGCAAAAACAAGCGGCTAGTTATAACAATTGCCAAGTAACAATAACCGATGCTTGGGCCTTTAAATAGCTAATAATTTAAAATTTTTTAGGTTTTGTTACCTCACGAAATAGTGAGGTAACAAAACCTAGTAGCAATAAGATTGATAATTAATTGCGAGTATGGACTGTCCTATACCTATTTAGCTGCGCAGGTTCTCATTATGCTTAGCCAATTAGGAATGTTTGAGTTACCTATTTCTCCCATTCCATACGCATTAACTGTAGTTTCATCATTTGTTACTTTCAAAACTTCAATAAATAAGTAGTAATAGTTATCATAACTCACGGTTATTTCAGCAACTCCCAAGTCCGAATATATATTGGTATAAGTAGCATTTGAGAAGTTAATCTTTTGTTTTTCTGCTTTCTCGTCCCAACATTTAACAAGAGCCTGATAGTTAGCGTTAAAAGTTAAATTATCTTCCCTTATATCAGGAGAGTAGCGAAGGGCATCCTTATTATCTCTTGGAATGGTCACCACCGAACTACAACCTCCGAGAAAGATTGCGAATAGAATTACTACTTTTAACATTTTTACTTCCCTTATATTTTTATCCATGAAATTTAGCCCAACATTAAAGTAAAAATATTAGGCTACAGTTAGTTATAAAACTATAGCAGCTCATTATTACTGAGAAAGAATAATTTCAGTAATACCCTCAGCAGAGAGTATTTCAATCCAGTAGCCGTCAGGATCTTTAATAAAGGCTAAGCCTTTCATTGAACCATCATCTGGTTTTTTTACAAACTCTACATCGTATTTTGCAAAGCGCTCACTGGCTGCGTAAACATCCGGCACGCTAATACCAATATGGCCAAAGCCTTTAGGTTCTTGATTACCGCTGTGGTAGCCCTCAAAACTGTCATCGTTTTCAGTGCCCCAATTATGGGTTAACTCAATTAACGCAGGGCGACGAAACACCCATTCAGCTTTTTCCTTATCATCGCCTTCTGGCAACTCTTGTTCGTAGCCTAAAAAGTAAAGCGTAAACTTCATACCAGGAAAGTCATACTTACCTAAAAGCTTCATACCCAATACATTTTCATAAAATTCTAAAGACGGCTTTGGATCTTTAATACGCAACATAGTTTGCTGCATCACATAGCCTTGCGTGGCTTGTTCAATTTGCTCTGGAGATTCGTTATAGCTAGACATGGTGATCCTTACTGAAAATAATAAAGCGAAAGCATAGATATAGTACTTAATTTATCATAATCAACCGTATGATAAATTTAAACCACTGCTTTACTTTTTAACCATTAATAGTGGAATTAACTGTCAAAACGGAGCTTTATAAATAGCACGTGTTATTTTCTAAGCCATTTTCCTAGGTTGATTAGGAATATGGATGATTTTTTACTTTCATAATTGCTAATAAACTATTGAAAACTGGGACGTTAAGATACAAATATGACTTTATTAGATGAAAGTACAAAAGAATTTGGCAGTATGAGCGTATTACTTCATAACACCAATACAGCAAGTTACTGTATTGAGTGGTTTAGTAAAATGACCGGAGCGTCGATTACCTTAGCAAGAGTTGAAGCTGGCAAGTATTTAGTTACCCGAAAGTGGGCAGCAGGGCGCGAACTAGATGATGTTACCAGTGACTTTAACCGCGCTAACCAAGCCATTATTCATTTTTTGAATAATGTTGATATAGCTAAGATGAACGAGCAAAGAGTCGCCGCAGCTAAACTTTACTGTATAAATTTATTTGTAAAAGCAGAAGGTTTGAGGCCTGTTACTAACCCTAATTTACCAAAACCAAGGCTGCAAGACGCTATAGGTAAAAAGGTAATAGTAAAATCAACCTTAGGCAATTGCCAAATAGCTACCGGACTATTGCTACAGCTGGTGGGTAACCAAGTTGAAATTCAGGTAAACCCAGATAGCGCATTTGATGATCAACCAAGGCAAAAGTTTTACACTAAGCAAGTATCAATTTGTTAAAGTGTTTAACGGCCAATGCTTATAGGCAGTTTTACCTTAATGCTAAAGCCGCCTTGATTAGTAACCTTAAAGCTACCACCTAGCGCAATAGCTCGCTCTTGTATAAAAGCTAAACCATAGTGACCTGAGTTTTCTGTTGGTTTTACTTCGCTTCCGTTATCACTAATTTCTAATTTTATAAACTGACTATCCGTTTTAATATTTATAATAAGTTTGGTCGCGTTGCTATGCTTAATACAATTGGTAACAGCTTCTTGGCAAATCCTGTAAACGGCAATTTCATGCTCTTTAGTGAGCGTATCATCTACGTTAAAATTAACCTCATAGCCTATACTTGCTTTTGTAAGTAAACTTTTTAATCGCCCTTGAGTCATCGCATTTTGTAGCCCTAACTCGTCTAATTCACGAGGGCGAAGGTAGTGCATTAATTGGTAAACAGAATCGTACATAGAGTTTGCATTGCTTTTTAACGTAGCCACAAACGATTGTGTTTTTTCATCACAAAGGTGCGATAAAATAGCCAAGTCGGTTTTTAAAGCTGTTAAGTTTTGCCCAAGTTCGTCGTGTAACTCTTGTGAAAGGTGCTTACGCTCGTTTTCTTGCACGCTCACCATTTTAGCCCCAAGAAGAGTATTTTGATTAAGTTGCTTAGTCAGTGCGCGGTTAATCTTTTTTAATTCAGTATTTTTACGTTTAAGCTCTGTAATTGCCGCGCCTAACACCATGCTGGTAATCGCATTAGCCAAAATAAACAACTGGCTAATATAGGTATTGCTAGGCTCATGGGCCATGCTTGCTTCAACTATTATTAGTGCATTTATAAGTGTCGCGCTACTTACTGCGCCTAATACGCCAAAGCGATACGAAAACCAAATAATAGGTAATAACGATGCAAGGCGAAGTAATGGGTAAGTATCGGGCCGTATCAGGTATACAAGCATCGCAACAAGTAAAACAGTAGCTAACGTAACCGTTAAATTAGTTACTTTAAGTAATGCCGGGCGCTTTAACGAAAGGTTTAAAGAGTGAAGTAGCATAATAAACGGCGCAACTAATAACGAGCCTGTTATATCGCCAAGGCACATATTTAACTGATACTGTAATAGCTCTTTAGCAACCAATATGTTTGTAAATTCAAACGCACTAGAAAACAAAAACCACTTTATTGAGGTGCTCGCAACACACAATAAAATCAACGAAAGTATACCTAAACTATTATTAATACTTGGTGGCCAGCGGCTATGTTTAAACACATACACAAGGACAAAAAAGCAAAGCTCCTGCCAAAAACCATGCAGTAAATTAAACTCCCAAACCCCGGTCATTGTATAACCTAAGTGAGCAGCCAAAGCACGAGACGATATCCACAACGTAATCCAATACCGAGTTGGCGAAAGCAAATAAAAAGCAATTTTTATCCCTGCAGGAATAAATATAGCGCTACTTTCAAGGACAGTTTCTAAATTAGCTCCAACCCAAAAAGCAGCAATACAGGCAATAAAATAAATTATGCCAACTACAAACTGCTTTGTAATTTCTTTAACGGTTGCTGCAATAGAAAAATTAAAAGCAGGTAATGTATTAGGTAAGTTCATCTAACTGAATTACTCCCGCATCAATTGCTATTTTTAGCAGTTCAAACGATGTTGTTACATTAAGCTTGCTGTAAATATTTGCTTTATGCACATGCGCTGTTTTAGGCATTATTTCTAATTTTTGTGCTATTTGCTTTGCATTAAAGCCCTTTGCTAACAGTGGTAAAGCTTCGAGCTCTCGGTTAGTTAAAATAGTTAACGCTGAGTTTGGCGTATTTAAAGCAAAATTTACATCTTCACTTATATAGCGTTTACCTAAAGCAACTGATTTAACTGCATCAATTAACTCCTCCGACGCAGAGCGCTTAGACACGTAACCAAGTGCGCCTAATCTTAGCGCATTACTTACATAAGGTTCGTAATCGTGCATGGAGGCAACAATGGTTTTAATTTCAGGGAAATTTTCGTTAAGGTAGGTTAAAAATGTAAGGCCGGTTTCTGATTCATTAAGTGATATATCAACAATAAATATATCGGGTTGTTCAAGCTCAACAGCCAGTTTTGCTTGGCTAACATTGCAGGCTTCTATTATTACTTCCCAGTCTGCTTGTAGCTCTAGTAGTTTTTTAAAACTGTCGCGTACTAATTGATGATCTTCAATTATTCCAATGTGCATGTATTTCTCCCTTTAAATTTATTATACATTGAAACAGATAACCATCAGCCAAAAATTTTATTAAATTTAATTACCTAGCAAAAAATGTACATTGTAAAAATTAAAGGAGCAATAACGCTCAGTATTTATATATTTAAACGGAGACACTATGAAAACACTAAATATTATTTTTGGACTCGCATTACTCTTTGCTATTACAAATGCTAACGCAGTAGAGGGGCTAATTTCAGTAAAAAGCCCTCTAAGCGCTAAAGCTACTATGGATAAGTTTGAGAATTTAGCAAAACAAAAAGGGCTAAATATATTTGCACGAATAGATCACGCAGCTGGTGCTAAAAAAGTAGAACAGCAACTACGCTCAACTGAGGTTCTTATATTTGGTAACCCCAAAGGCGGCACACCTCTTATGCAGTGCGCACAAACAATAGGTATTGATTTACCGCTAAAAGCACTGGTATGGGAAGATGCACAATCGCAGGTATGGTTAAGTTATAACGATCCTGCTCATATAGCTGCGCGCCATAACGTACCAAACTGTTTAGTTGCTACAAAATTAAGTAAAGTATTAGCAGTACTGGCAGATAAAACCGTTGGGCCATAAAACTAACTTTAAACAATGCATTAGCCAAATTAAGGATGATTTTGAAACAATCTTCAATCGTATTTTTAGCCGTAGTAAGCCTGTTTTTACAGGCTTTTTTGCTAATCTCGCTAATTAGTTTTTTTACAAGTATTTACAATGCTTATGTAACATTTGCTGGTGGCGATCCTAAATTAATAGCAGGGCATATTTCATCAGGTATTGTAATTTCGTTAATACAAATTGCACCAGCAATAGCTGGCTATTTTATAAGTTACACGTTGATTAAAAATAAACGTGTAAATGACTTTGCATTGCTTAAATCTGCTTTAAAGTTTTATGCGTATCTATGGCTTTTATTTATCCCCATTGGTACGATTTTAGGTGCAAAGCTATTAACTCAATTAAAGAAGGGTTAAATTTAATAGCGGCTTTAAAAATAAAGGAGTAAGCATGTTTTTTGATGATGTTCAGGGTTTAGTACGCGTACTTATTATTGGTGTACTGGGGTATGTAGCGCTGGTGTTTTGGTTGCGTGTATCGGGCAAGCGAACACTATCTAAATGGAACGTGTTCGACTTTATAGTCACCATTGCGCTGGGCTCTATATTGGCGTCTGTTATTATTTCAAAAAGTGTTCCGTTAGCTGAGGGCATACTTGCCTTTGTCGTATTAATAGGGCTGCAGTATATTATTACGTGGCTTAGTGTGCGCTCGTCAAAATTTGCAGCGCTTATAAAAGCAGAGCCCACGCTTTTACTAAGTGATGGTGAATACTGCACGGCTGCACTTAAATCGCAGCGCGTAACAAAGTCAGAAATTCGCGCCGCTATTCGTGGCGCTGGTATATTAGCCATTGAAGATGTAGCTGCAGTAGTGCTAGAAACCGATGGTAGTTTTAGCGTACTTAAGCAAAATAACAGCGGGTTAAAAACCGCGTTAAGCGATGTAAGCGGGCATTAAATTAATACGCTAATAGTTATATTAACTAAGGCAGGTATATTACCTGCCTTATTTTGTATTGAAGGTTATTTTTATTTAGCGTGCTGCTCTAATAAACTAAAGGTAGGTAAGCGCCATTTAAAGCGTATTGATGCCATACGTATTAAGTAACCTGCAACAAGGCTTACAATAATGCTGATGTTGTCGTCAATATTGTAATGGTGTAGCGCTAAGTATAAACAGGCAACAAGTAACGATACACTCGCGTATAGCTCGTTATGTAATACAAGCGGCGCTTGGCGACATATTAAATCTCGCAGTAAGCCACCAAATACGCCAGTAACAACGGCAGCCACTACACAAATACCGTAATGCAGCCCCATATTTAGCCCCACTTGGCAGCCAATAATGCTAAAAGCAGCTAAACCCAGGGCGTCTAGGCGCATAAATATGCCTTTAAATTTAACTACCCATTTAGCCAGCCACGTAGTGACAATACCGGCAATACAGGTAATTAATAAATACTCTGGGTGTTGTACCCACGTAAGCGGGTAATTGCCTAGTAATATATCTCGAACGCTACCACCGCCAATTGCCGTGGCGCTGGCTACCAGCACTACGCCAAACCAATCCATTTTCATTCGTCCTGCGCTAAGTGCGCCAGTCATGGCTTCTGCTGTAATACCAATAATATAAACAATCGTTAATAGCATGAGATAATCACTTAAAATACGTGCGTAAAAATAAGGTGTGGATTGTATAGATAAATTAAGTAAATAACGAATGAAAAATCGTACTAAAAACGGTTAATTCAGATAGAAATAACTAATGACAAAACCGAGTGTAAACAAGCTGTTAAGCTGATGGGTGAGTGCGTAATGGTTGATGTTAATTAAAGGACATTTGGCCGCAAATTATAAATAAAACAGGTTGAGGTTTAGTTGCTTTTAGCACGCTTATTTTTAGCTGAATTTAATAACTTAGTTTAATAATTTGGTTTAGTAGGTAAAGCGTAAAATTAACGCAATATGAATATTTAGTTGCATGGTTTTAATTTAGGAACGTATAATAACAAGTGTTAACTAAATGGAATTTGCGTAAAACGCAGCTTAAGCAGAGCAGGTGAATACATGAACAAAGGATTGTTAAAGTCGTGGAAAACAGACAAAGGTTTTGGTTTTATTAAATCAGACACCCTAGAACACGACACATTTATACACATATCAGCGCTCAAACACATGAGCCGCAAGCCTAAAGTTGGCGACACCATTTATTTTGAAGTTGCAACACAGCCCGACGGTAAAACCAAAGCAATTAACTGTCGCATAGAAGGCGTTGCAGAGCTTAAAGCACCTTATCAAAAACACAATAACCAGCCGCACCGCATTGCCAAATCTAATTTTGCCAGTAGCTCTCTAGGTAAAGCCGCCTCATTAGCGCTTATTGCTGCACTTTGCTTTTACGCGATTAATAAATACAACACTCACTCAAGCAGCCAAACACCCATTATCACCAATGATTTAGCCACTAATGACGATTTAGCCACCTTTGATGAAAAATACCCAAAAGTCGTTATTCCTAAAAGCACGCAAAATTTTACGTGTGATGGCAGGCAATATTGTACTGAAATGCGCTCACGCGAAGAGGCGGTATTTTTTATAAATAATTGCCCGAATACAAAAATGGATGGTGATGGCGATGGAAAACCTTGTGAAAATGATTCACGGTTTAAAAATGAATGGTAATTTGATAAACCGTTTAGTTAAAGGTTTGGTTGAATAAAAATAGATTTAATTAAGAGCTGTGTATAAATACAGTTATTTGCAATTTGCCCTATAACATTATTAAAAGTCGTTTTTTGGGTGTTATAGCCTCAAAAGTGGTTTGAATGAGTTGTTAGAACTCATCCTTCAATTTCTAAAAGGTAATTATGGATAATTTTGTAGATCTAGCGATGAAATTTATTGTTCCGTTTGTGGTGTCAATACCTACTGCAATCATCGCTGTAAAGCTTGCATTGAGAAAATTCAAATCAGAAAAATGGTGGGATAAAAAGCTAGCTTGTTATATTGGATTATCTGAAGCTCTTAGTGTGATTATTAATTATGCCGATATGGTGATTGATATTAAACTTGACGGCGTAAAGCACGATGAAGAAGAGCTCAATAATCGCAAACTAATGTTTAATAAATCAATGCTGAAATTACAAACTCAAGTATATTCAAGCGTTCTTTTTATGGATAACACCTCACATGAATCGTTGTTACGATTTTATAATAAACTATTCAGTATGCAAACAAGCTCGGAAGACCCAAAAAAGCTAGCAGAATTAAGGGAAAATGCTGAGTTCTGTTTAAACATAATTAACAAAGAGGCTAAAAGAGAATATAGAAGTCAAATGTAAAAGCCTAACAAGGCGTTGATGCTGTAGAATTTTTTTTAAGGAAAGCAGCTTCGAATTCATTACTTAATGCTTAAAAGGGGCTATGATTTCAAGAACTCATATTTAAATTAATTGTGTCTGTTGAAGTTATTTTATAGCCTCACTAGGTACCAATCTAATTTCTGGTTTTGTTAAATAATCAAAGTGGTAAAGGGAGTTTGTATCAATGACAGGAAGAACAGCTGATAGCACCATTAAAGGCTTTCTATATCAATTTAATAAAACGTTGCTAGAAGTAACTCAAGCAGATGACGATGAAATAATAACCGTAGAAGGGCTTGTTGAAGATGTTGATATCTATAGTGCTGATGGAAGCCTAAACGCAATACAATGTAAATATCATGAATCCCAAGATAAATTTACAGGTAGTCTGATATATAAACCACTGCTGCAAATGGCTGAAGCTTTCTCAAAGAACTCAAAAAAGGACATTAAGTACACTATATTTCTTCACGTACCCAATGAAGTTATAGGTGTTAGGAATGTTGAAAAAGAAATGCTTAATGAGGCTATGGCAACAGATAATCAATCCCTGATTAAAATTGTAGCAAGGATTGAAAATAACTTTGATGCTGATGAATTTTTGAAAAATGTAAAAATCGAGTTTGGAACTTCAATTGATGAGTTAGAGGTCGAAGTTAAAAAGTCTTTAGGAAAATATAAATTATCTGGTAGTGATATAGACACATTACTATATCCAAACGCAATCACAAAAATTTCGAAGTTATCTAGTTTAAAATCTGAAGCCCACAGGAAAATTAGTAATAATGATCTTCGAAAGTACCTTTCAAGTGTTACAACCACAGCTATTTCAAAGTGGACTTTATCTCTTAAAAACCGTAAAGAAATTCTAAATAAAACAAAAAAACAACTCGCGAACTCTTTTTCGCAAAACAGTAGAGAGCGATGTTTTTATTTTGATATTCATGAAATTGAAGAATTTGAAGAAAGAATTGTTGTATTCATTGGTAATTACTTAAACAAATACCATTCAAAACCAAGTCACTTAAAAACACCTATTTTTGCAATGAATATTGATTTTTCATCCATTAAAGATATTCAGTACCGTTTATTTATAAAGGGAATTAAGGCAAATACTGGCTTAGTTGGAGATGTTTTTGAAGTAGATAACTTCTATAAAGATCCAATTCAAATAATACAAAAAAGTAAAATTGAAAATCGAGAGTTTGACTTGAGATTGTTAGCACTTAGTTCCGAGCAGCATGCTATAAATCACAGGAAAGGTGATGATCTTTATTTAGTCTGTAGCTCAACTCCTGAATGTATAGAAACAACTGATATTAACTATTATCAGGTTGGTACTAATAACTTCAACGAACTTGAATATGTAGTAAGTTTAAGGAATAGCCATGAGTAAAATAGGGTATGTTACATCAAGCTCTCCAGAGCAAGTAACAATTGAAATTGATGGTTTAGAAATTTTAGAAAAAAATAAAACTAAGTTACAAGTTGGGAAATTTTTAAAAATTGAAGATGGAAATCATAACTTTGCAGTAGCTACGATAAATAATATAAGTGGTCAAAAAGTCGAAAAAGAAGGGGAATTACTCTGGAATTTTATTATTGATTCCTCGCCCGTCGGTGCGTTAATTAATGATAACGGGCAGTTGAAGTTTTTCAGAGGTACACAAGTATTACCTGTTCCTACAGAAATAGTCCATATTTTCGATGATTCTGACTTATCAATTATTTTTTCAAATGATGGTGATTATAATTTTAATGTTGGTCATCTTTCTGGAAATACAGAAGTACCATTCTGTATTGATGGTGATAAGTTTTTTGGTAAACATATTGGATTAGTTGGGTCTACTGGTTCAGGTAAATCATGTGCTGTTGCGAGCTTAATACAGAATGCTGTTGGTATTTCAGATTCAAAAAATATAAATAAAGAAAATAAGAAAAATTCACATGTACTTATTTTTGATATTCACTCTGAGTATTCGTCGGCATTTAAAGTTGATGAGGAAGAAAAATTTAGCTTGAATGAATTAAGCGTCGATAACTTAAAGTTGCCGTATTGGCTAATGAATTCTGAGGAGTTAGAGTCACTTTTCATTGAAAGCAATGAACAGAACTCACACAATCAATTATCGCAGTTTAAACACGCAGTCATTCTTAACAAAGAAAAGCATAACCCTACACTAAATAAAATAACTTATGACTCTCCTGTATATTTCGATATTAAAGAAGTTTACAGTTTTATTTGTAACAAAAATGAGCTCACCGTTTATGAAAAGGACTCAAAAAAGTTATTTGCAACACTCAGTGCTGAAATTGAGTTTGATGAAGATAAGTTGTGGGAAACTATAAACTTTGAAGCATCCACAGGTAATGCCAAGCATAAAGTGTTAGATGCTAAAGTATCCAAAGATGGAGGTTTTAATGGTGAATTTGATAGGTTTATATCAAGGCTTGAGACAAAGCTAAATGATAAACGACTCACTTTTCTTCTTAATCCATTAACTGAAAATAGTGAGATATACAAAACTAAAGATTTTGAGGAAATATTGAGACAATTCTTAGGATATATTGATAAATCAAATATCTCGGTCGTAGACCTAAGTGGAGTCCCTTTTGAGGTTTTGAGTTTGACTGTTAGCTTGATTTCTCGGCTTATCTTTGATTTTGCATTTCATTATTCAAAACTGAAGCATAATCTAGATGAAACGAACGATATTCCATTTATGATTGTTTGTGAGGAAGCCCATAATTACATTCCGCGAATTGGGGGAGCAGAATACAAAGCCTCAAAAAAATCTATCGAAAGAATTGCAAAAGAAGGACGCAAATACGGGCTTAGCCTAATGGTGGTTAGTCAAAGACCATCAGAAGTATCTGATACAATTTTCTCTCAATGTAATAATTTTCTAGCGTTAAGACTCACAAATAGAGTAGATCAAAGTTATATAAAAGCACTGTTGCCTGACAGTTCAAGTGGTCTTATTGATTTGTTACCTTCGTTAAATCAAGGGGAAGCATTCATTGTTGGAGATGCTGTACTAATGCCCAGTTTAGTTCAACTCCCTAAACCAAGTCCAGAGCCAAAGTCAGCAAGTGTAAGTGTATATACTGAGTGGAGTTCGGCATGGAAGGATGTAGCTTTTGATAAGGTTGTTGAACGCTGGAGAAAGTAAGGAATAATTGAAAAAAGCGAAAGGGGTCACTCATTAGAAAATTCCGGTCAAGCAGGCAGCTGTGTTTTCTTGATCTTTTTATTCAAAAACCAAGTGTTCTTATTATTTAAAAGATTAACAGTGACACCCATTCTAAATTTTGCTCTTTTAAAAATTAAGGACTAGGTTTTAATTAGTTCAAAAAAAGAGCAGGGTGTCTTATGGCAATTGCAAGAAAGCGTCAAATAAGTTTGGTTGATACAAAATACTATCACTGTATTTCACGCTGTGTTCGTCGTGCATTTTTATGTGGCGAAGACCGTTTTACAGGTCAATCTTACAAGCACCGACGAGGGTGGGTTGAAGATAAGCTGCTTGAATTAGGAAATTAATAAGACACCCATCTTAAATTTCAGCTTACTCAGCAGTGCGGAGCAAGTTTTCGGAGTATTAAAAAATGGACTTTGTTATATGCTTAATTTTATTTTTATTGTTCTATATTTTAGTCAATTATATCCAAAGCATTATTGGGTATTACCCTAAACTAGCTAGAGAATATAAAACGGATTTAATTATTTCTGATTCCTCACTTTTAAAATCAAGCAGTATGTACTTGACGAATGTGGCAGATATTTCTCGTGAGAAAAACAGTGAATATCGGACTTGGCTAAATATTAAATCATTTCAGCAAGGTATATTTATAAGCCAAAAACGGATGTTGATTCTACTATTTCCCAGGAGTTTTTTAATACCATGGGAGCAAATTAGTTTAATAAAAGAAAAAACTAATTTTCTTAAAAATCAATATCTTTATAAAGTCGAATGTAAAAAAGAACCTGTTTATATCATTACGAAATTCGATTTGTTAAAAAGCGTAAGTAACAAGAATTTACGAGAATAAATGAAGTCAAATCTTGACTTCACACATCAAAACTTAAATTAGTCGAATAGCTTTGATTTAAGCTATTATCTCCTCTAAAAGCGCAGCGCCTCATATCCTCTTTGTGAATTAGCCTTTAGATTACGAAGAGGGCATTAACTTGGGATGCGATAGTCGAACGTTTTAAGTTGAAAGTGGGCGTCACTTTAAACGTAAAACATCGGCGAATTCATAGTTTTACATGCGCCGATGTTTATAGTTTATTTAAATGAATACCTTACTTGTAAGGTATTAAGCCTTAGTCTTGTTTACGGTAAAGGCTTATTAAACATATAGATAAAAGTAACGTTGCAATCATGCCTGAAGCGCCAGCAACAGCTGATGGAAGAAATCCATCACGGCCAAAGGTAATTAAAATACCATTGGCAAGCATTGCAACTCCGCCTGCTAAGGCTGTAAGGCCGCCAATTACTTTGCCGCCTTTAGCTAGAAAAGACAGGCCAAAAACAAGTGCTGCTAATCCTAATAATAACTTAGCTGCATAGTAAATCATGAATGACAAAGAAACCACGCCACCAATTAAAGGTTGTGCACCCTCTACTGTGCCTGCAACTTTTCCAAATGTTGAAAATAAAGTAAGGCCAATACTCACTTGTACTATGTTAAGTACCGCACTAAACGCGATTGCCGACCAGCCTAGTTGAGCGTTTTTTGCTTGCACCATAGATGTGCCTGCAAAGGCAACAAGTAAAGTAAATACCAGCGCTTCTAGCCCCCAAGCCACCTGCCTTGAAAAACTAATTTCTGCACTGTAAAGAACAGAATAAATACCCTGTGATATCGCCAATACCAATAATAAAGATGCTGTAATTAGCATGGTGCGTTTATTCGTAAATTCCATTATTTACCTCTTATAATTTTATATTTAATGCTTTAAAAAAATTCTACAGGTTTGAATACATCAAACAGGGAGCTTTTTAGCTAATTAGCTTTTACACTTAGCCTATAAGACAGGTAAAGCTATTTAATTATTTCACTTAAACCTATAAAAGTATTAATTAATAATAAATAGGCTAAAGCTTTGGCTTTTTAAATCAAAATTAAATTGTAAAACTGTTTTGATTCAAGCCATTTATGCCCTCTAAAAGCGCAGCGCCTCAAACCCTCTTAGTAAATCAATGTTTAACTATCTTAATTATCAAGAGGGCACACATTTTGAATATGTGGTTAAACGGCTTAATACTTACGGCGTTAAGATAAAAACGTAAAATGGGACCAGTCACTTAACGCTGTAATAGTTTGCTTTGTAGGGGGCGCAACATAGATTAAACCTGCAATGGCAATAACTGATGCTAGCGTAATTAATTTGTTATCGAAGTCGGCTATTTTTAAAGCTGTTCCGAAAGAGCGTTTAATGGTGACATTGCTTAAATCTACACTGTAAATTTCATCCAGCAATAAATGAATTAACCCGCCTAGTAAAATAAACCCGCCCGTTAACCAGGCAAAAACGGCTGCTTGTGTGGTTGATTGGTCATTTAGTTTCCATACTACTTGAGTCGTTAATAGTGCGCATAACAGTATAAATAGTAAAGAGTGGCAACTGCCTCTATGTACTGTGATCCACTCAAAAATGGGCCTAATAATATATTTCATAAATCCGTAAACCAATAAGGGCACTACGATTAACTCGATAAAGCTAATTGTAATAATGAGCTCGGTGGTTATGTAATGCAGTACCAGTAATACAGCGCTGAGTGCAAATAAGTTAAAAATAGTATCGAGTGATGTTGAGTTATCTGAATCTATGTCGGGTAATAAGCCGCCGATTGAGCCTAAAAACCATAACCAGAGCGCGCCCTTTAATTCAATATGTCCTGCAGATAATAAGGTGGCAGATGCTAAGCCTGTGATGATTACGGCAGTATTAAGATGAGTATTGAAGTTTGCCATTGTATCTCTTGATGGGAAAAAGTAGGGCATTCTAACAATTGAAAAGTTTATTGTTCAATGTTCTTTTTAAATAGATTTTGTATTACTTTGATTAATCGCTAATAGTACAATTGTTATTCTGTATTGTGGTTAGTGGTGCGAGCAAGTTGTAATTTTTTTGATAAAAATCAATAATACAGATAGTTTTTATTGCCTATTGGCCTTTTGTATTTTTACTAAAAGCCTAGCTATCAACTTATAAAACGGCTTAACTGGAATCCACATGAACCAAAATAGATATAAAGCATCGTTTCCTGCGCCTAATATTGGTAGTGAGTACTTTGTTTCATCAACATGGAGCAGTTATGGTTTCTGGGCTTTATTAGCACTGACTCCGCTTGCTCATTACATGATGTACTATAGCGTTGACGGTTTAGAACATGGCAAAGATTTAAACGCTGTAGGAATTATTGCGCTTGGTGCTCTTGCTTTGTTTGTTTTAAATATAGCAGCCCAATCTATACGTTGGTTAGGCAGGCTTTTGGCAGTGGTTTGCTTTAGCATTAGTCTGTTTTTTATATTATTGCTTATTTACCTCAGTGTATATTCACACTTTCCAATTGCTTATTTAGGTGCTATTTCTTATTTTGGGTTAGCGGCTTATTTTTATAATAAAGACTATTTGAAAGCCATAAAAACACTATAGCATTTACTATGTAGTTACTAATTCACGCCATCTAATTTTTTATATCGTCATAAAATGCAATTTTCCCTCGGCCTGTTTCTTTTATGTGGTAGAGCATATTGTCTGCGTTTACCATTAACGCAACTAATTCGTTGCCATCATTTGGGGACACTGCAATACCTATGCTTGCACCTACTGCGCATGTTTTATTTTGCGCAATATTAATATCGTGTTTTAACTCATTGAGTAAGGCGTTCGCTTTTTGTTGTGTTGCCGTTTTATCGTAGGTTTTAATTTGCTGTGCAACAATAAATTCGTCACCGCCTAGGCGGATACACATGTCGTTTTTTTCATGAAAAAGTGTTTTAAATCTATGCGCTATTTCAATTAGCACTTTGTCGCCAGCTTCGTGGCCGTAGGTGTCGTTAATGGGTTTAAACTTATCTAAATCAATCATCATAAGCACTAAATGTTCATTATGTTTAATACATTCACGTAGTGCTTTTTTAAGGCGTTTTTCACCGGCGCGTCGGTTTAATAAGCCAGTGAGCGGGTCGTGATCGGCTTCAAAACGGGTTTGAAATTCGCGTTCTGCGCGCTCAGTTACATCATGTAAAATGACTTCAACTAAGTGTTCTTGATGAGCGCCTCGCTTTGTTTCACGTTGCTCTGTTAATCTAACAAATAAGCAGTGCAACCAAATGGTTTTATGGCCCACTTTACACTCTATATCTAGGGTCGCTTGTGGCGGGTTTTTATCACAACGAATATCTGCAAGCAGGCTTTGTAACTCATCAACGTTATTTAATAGAGCGGGAAAGTGCAAGGTTGATAATTCTTCTTCGCCGGGTACGGTAAAGTAATGTTTAAACGCGGGGTTAAAGGTGGTGATAATATTATTGTCATCTAATAAACAAATACCGGCGCTGGCTTGTTCAAAAATAAGTCTAAATTTAGCTTCTAGTTCTTGAGTTTTTTTACGAAGGGATTGCTCATTACTTATGGTTAACTTTAACTCATGCATTAGAGCGTTTATACCATGCGTTAGCCTGCTTATTTCGTCTCGCTTACCTTGTTTAAATTCTAGCATTGTCATGGTTTCGGGATTGGTAGGGTCAATTGTCGCAAAGCTGTCTGTTAGGTTTTGAATAGGCTGAGTAAGCCATTTGCGTACAACCAGCGACACAAAAAAAGCGATGACGATTGATTGAATCAGCATTAAAAGAAATTCTTTTATAAGTGATGACTGTGCTTGCTGTTCAATAAATTTATCGTCGGGGTATATGGCAAGTACACCTATAAAGGAGTCTTCTATAAAGGGGTGAATTAATTTAATTAAAACAGCTTCATTTTTTTTGTTAGTAGAGCCACTTGCAATAAATAACTCCATTTCGCCTTTTGCGTTTGCTTCTCCTTCTAGGCTTGCGCCTTGCACTAAATCGTTACTTAATAAGCCATTGATAATTTCTTGGCTTAATTCACGATCGTTTAAGTAGGCAGCTATTGCGGCTGTTTTTCCCATTGTTTGTGCTAACTGCTGCACGAGTAGGTAATTGGTGTTTTTCTTTTCTTTAAGACTCGAGTAATAAGAAAGTGTTGACGATACTAACGTAACTACAATAGCGACAATGGCGATTGATAGAGCAACGCGTACGTAGAGTGCTTGGCTAATTTTTATCAAATGTGTATACCACTTTTACTGCGTCTGTAACCTGCGATTGAGGAATATAACCAATTGCAAATTGTGATGCCGCTATTTTGTTTAACGCATCTTCAACGGATGTTGACGGTGATGGGGGCTTTGCGCGCCCTGAAAACAATAACCTAGCCCAATAAGCATTAATTTTTTGCTCATCTTTGTTGACCAGTTGTAGGTAAAAATCATTTTTTAATGTTGATTGCGCCGGTAAATCGAGTGGTTTAGAGGTTTCACCATCAGGGAACGTTAAATAACGGCCCATGTAAATATCAATAACTTCGCGCTTAGATAAAGCATTAATTGTATTGTTTTTATTTACCACCACTACAAACTCTGTAGGTTTGGCATTAACACTAACAAGAAGCAGGCAAAGCGGCAGCAACACATAAAGGAGTGAGTTACGATAGCTCATCATTGTTAAAACACCATACTAGCGTTCAAGCTTAGCATATGTACTTTGTGGCCTTTGTCTACATCGGCAGGATTACTAAGACTCCATAAACCCGCACCTTCGGGCTTTATATCAAAGCGGTCTAGTTGAGCTTTTAGCGCTAATCGCTCCGACAGTTGCCATTTTACACCTATGTTAATTGAATGCTGATGAACATAAGGCACCTTAATAGCAGCTTGTGTTGCAAGTGCTAGCTGTTGTATTGGCTCTGAAATTTGATCGGGTATGCCTGGTGAAAAAACAGGTTCGTTTACTTGTATAACATCGTGACGATTTTTTGCTGCAGAAAAGCTCGTGTAAAATATTGCATTATTTACCCTATAACCAGCGCTAATATAAGTGCTGAAAACTGAAGGAGCAATTATCCAATCGGATTCTGAAATACCTACTTCAGATTGAATAAGCCAATTATCATGGTCGTAGGTAAGTCCAAACGCGGCATATTCTATACTGTGGCCTTTGGTATTAAATTTGTTAGATATAGTGCCTGCTTGTGGCCATATACTTTGTGGGACAGCGTCTAGTAAAGCTAAAAACTCATCTAGTGAGTCCAGCTTATAGTCACCAAAATCAGACTTTGATAGTGAAAATCGCACTGTCCAAGAATCCAGTGAATAGGTAGCACTTAAGGTTGTTAAATTATCAAAATCTATAAAAAAGTCTTTGTTGTATGCTTGCAGCTTTGCAGTAGAGCTCCCATGAGCGAGCTTTAAGCGTAAAAACCCTTCATCAATGGCTTTACTGTATTCAATATCCACGCCGTCGTAATTTCCTGCAATGTTTGCAAAAGAGTAGTATTCGTGAGGAGGGCGTATCCATAAGTAGGCGTATCCTACATAAGGATATTCAGAGAGTAAGTAAAGATCGCTATTTAGCCGGCCAGCACGGATAGCCCAATGGCGCGAGGGGCGGTAACGTACAAAGGCGAGCTCTAAAAAATTATCAAGACTTTTAAAGGTATGATCTTGTAAAACGACTTGTACCACGGAGTCCCAGTTTTTTGAGAGTGAGATATTAGCTTGCCCACCTAAAATTGAATCACGCGTTGCTGAAAAGCCTGTATCGTTTTCATTTAAATAATTAGATGCAAAGCCGATATCTGAATCGTCAGTGTAACTGAGTGTTAAAGATGCAAAACCACTAAATTGCACGTCTACTTCATTTGCATCGCTTTTATTAGCAGCAGAAATTACCAATATGGCTATGGCAATTGTACCTCGGAACAACATGTTAGCGCTTATTTTTATGATATGGATAATAAAAAGATAGCACATTTTTTAAAATTACCAACTTACCCAACATAAGATTTTACCAAAGGCGTTAGCATGGCAAAGCTAAAAAAATTACACTCTTTATGCTTGGTTTTTAATTTACGTTAAATTGTAAATAAACACACATAACACCATCCTAAATTCCATATAAAAGGGGTTATTAAAGTTGCTTTAATTTTTACCTCCTAAAGTAATAATTTATTAACTAAGTAACCGTAATTATCTTATTTGTTAACTGTTGGGATGTTATATTGTTGCAATTGCTATTTGATATAGTATAACATTCACACCTATGTAATTTCCCTAAATAGAGTTTGAGTGTGACAACACCTACCACGATTAATAAAACACCAACAATTGCCCCTAAAACTTTTGATAAACAACTTAGCAATGCAGACGCCGCCCTAAGTGATGCGATGATTGAAGTGAGTTCTTTAAATTTTAGTATTAAAAACAATGCTATTTTAAAAAACTTAAGCTTTAGTGTGGCTGCAGGTGAGGTTTATGCGCTACTTGGTGGTAATGGTGCGGGTAAATCAACCACGTTAAAAACGTTACTTGGGTTTAATAAACCAACCGAAGGCTCTGTAAAAGTAGCGGGTAAAGAGGTGAGTAAAGCGCTTGATTTTGTGCGAGGTAAAACAGCGTATTTGCCAGAGTCGGCTACGTTATATCCGCATTTAACTGCTCGTGAAAATATTGAATATTTTTTATCACTCGCTGATATTAAAAAATCAGATGAGCAAATTAACG
Organism: Pseudoalteromonas sp. C8; assembly: GCF_011378685.1. Taxonomy (NCBI): domain Bacteria; kingdom Pseudomonadati; phylum Pseudomonadota; class Gammaproteobacteria; order Alteromonadales; family Pseudoalteromonadaceae; genus Pseudoalteromonas; species Pseudoalteromonas sp. C8. The sequence continues at coordinate 75,910 of NZ_WTKT01000005.1, read as the reverse complement.
CGGCTTTTAATCGTGTTGCACTGCAATACGATGCGTGGGATCGCCACATGCAAACTTATTCAAAAGGCATGAGGCAAAAAACAGCAATTGCACTTGCGATACTGCGTGAAGCACCCATTTTTTTACTTGATGAGCCAACCTCTGGTCTTGATCCTGTTGCTATTGATGAATTTAATCAACTTGTACGAGAGCTTGCATTAACTGGTGCGACTATTTTAATGGTTACCCACGATGTATACGGTGCCTGCCAAGTCGCTAATCGAATTGGTTTACTTAAAAACGGTGAGCTGGTGGGAGAGTTTAATGCGCCCCAAAGTGGGCGTATTGATACCGAGCAAGTACACGCTGCGTTTGGGCATCACGCTAAAAGAGGTGCTTAATGAGTATAAATAACTTTTCAAAGGTGGTGATTGTTACCAAAGATGAGTGGCGTTATTGGTTACGCTCAAAATTAGCAATGACCGTGCTTGCTATAGGTTTAGTGCTCACGCTTGCTTCGGTAATTGTAACGGCTATTACCATGATGGAGCTAAGCCATGCTCGCCATGAATTGCAAACAACAAGCGATAAGAGCTTTGTTGATCAACCCGACCGCCATCCACACAGAATGGTGCATTACGGGCATTATGCATTTAGAACGCCTTCGCCACTTAGTACGCTAGACCCTGGTATTGACGCTTACACAGGCAACTCTATATTTTTAGAAGGGCACAGACAAAATAGCGCAATGTTTGCAGATAGCCGCCAAGGGACTGCATTAACTAAATTAGGCAGTTTAACGCCTGCATTTATTGTGCAAACACTCGCACCATTATTATTAATATTAATTGGCTACAGCGGTATTAGCCGAGAGCGCGAATCTCAAACGCTTTCTTATTTGTTATCGCAAGGTACATCGGGTGTAACGCTAATTGCAGGTAAAGGATTGGCGCTACTTTCTGTTGTGGGTTTAATTTTAACTCCGCTGACGGTATCGGCTTTATTTACACTTGGCTCAGGCGAAGGCTTACTCGCGGTTGTAAGCTTTGTGCTTGGCTACGCTTTATATTTAATTGTGTGGGTGCTGCTTATTTTACTGGCATCGAGTGTGTTTAGTAAAAACAGCGGAAGCTTTACAGCACTTGCCTTTGTTTGGATTTTACTGTGTATTGTAATGCCACGTGTAGCAAGTACAACAGCCTCCACGGCAGTGCCATCAGCAGGCAAAATAGAAACCGACTTTGCTGTAAAAGCCGAACTTAGAAAACTAGGTGACGGCCACAACACAAACGACCCCGCATTTAAGCAATTTAAACAATCGCTCCTTAATAAATACAACGTTAGCAGTATTGATGAGTTACCCGTTAATTTTAGAGGGCTAGTGGCAAGCGAGTCTGAGGCTAAACTCACAAGCGTACTCAATAAGTTTGCTGAGCAGCGTATGCAAGCTGAGCTTAAACAAACAAAGGTATCACGTTATTTTGGTTGGGTTTCACCTATGGTGGCTATTCGATCGTTATCGATGATTGTGGTAGGCACGAGTATTGAAACCCATCATCGCTTTTTACGCGAAACCGAGCAGTTACGTTTTGATTTTGTGCAAGGGCTTAACAAAGTTCATGTAGAAAAGCTTAGCTACCAAGACGACATGAACCGCAATGCTGATACTGCTGCAACCCAAAAGGCACGTGTAAGTGCTCAAAATTGGCAAATACTGCAGGACTTTACTTTTAATGTAGACAGCTCAAAAGCGAGAGCGCAGCGAAGTATCCCTGCTTTTTTACAGCTACTACTTTGGATTGCGGTGCTGTTAGGCGGTATTAAATTTGTAGGGAGGCGTTTGATATGAGTTACCTATTAAAACAGCTTGCGCGTGAATGGCGTTTTTTACTTCGCCAAAAATACTTAGTGGTATTACTGGTGTGTACGTTTGTAATGTCGGGGTTTGCAGTTTTCAGCGGGCTTAGTGAAGTAACACAGCAAAAGCAAACCATTGAGCGCTTAAAAGCCGCCGATTTAACAGACTTAACTAACGTTCAACATAAATACGAAGACCCAGGCTCGCTTGCCTATTACAGTTTTCACTTAACGTATTCATCGCCTTCAAATTTAGCGTTTGCTGCTTTAGGCGAGCGCGATATTTACCCGTGGAAACACCGCTTAAACCTACTTGCGCTAGAGGGACAAATTTACGAAAGCGATGCGCAAAACGCAGAGCTAGCGCAGGCGGGTAAAATTGATTTTGTATTTGTAGTAAGTGCATTAGCACCGCTGATAGTTATTTTACTATTTCATGATTTATTTGCTAATGAGCGAACAAGCGGTAGGCATGATTTATTAGTAACTACTGCTAGGTCTTACTTTGCATTATGGGGGGCACGTATAATCGTGCGGTTGATTGCGGTAATAGTGTGTTTAATGCTGCCATTTTATATAGGTACATTGCTTAGTCATTCGGCCCTTGCTGATGTGGCGTTTGTTACTTTTATTTGTGTAATTTACATTGCGTTTTGGACTGCGCTCAGTGTCTGGTGGGGTAAAAACGCCAGCAGTGCGCCGCGTGTTGCTTCAACGTTAATTGGTTTTTGGGTGTTAGTTGCTTTTATTATTCCTATTTTAGGCGATTTAGTTATAAACAAAACGGTGCACTCACCAAAGGGCGGCGACATTGTGCTTACTCAAAGAGAGGCCGTTAACGATGCATGGGACTTACCAAAGAAAACCACAATGGATGCTTTTGTTGCATCAAATCCACAGTGGAAAGATCACGTTGATATGCAAAGCGAGTTTGAGTGGAAATGGTATTACGCATTTCAGCAAGTTGGAGACGAAAAAGCAGGTGAACTTTCACATGCGTATCGTGATGCAGCGCATACAAAGTATCAATTAGCGGGAATTGTATCGTGGTTTTCACCACCATTGCTGTTACAACGCAGTTTTACACGACTGGCGAGCACTGATGCTTTAGCTGCATTTAGATACGAATACCGTATGCGAGGATTTCATAAAAGTTTAAGGGAGTTTTACTACCCTTGGCTCTTTATAAAGGGTAACCCACCAAAAGCGGCGCTTGAGAATATGCCTAGCTTTAAAAAAACAATGCTTAATGAAATGGACGAGCCTGAAGTTACAGGCGTTAAGCTAAAAGAAAATTTATCAGTTAACTAATTAACAAGGTTTATAATGAATACCAATAATAAAGGGCTAAAGCTAACCTATTTAAGCGCATGCTTAGTCAGTTTATTTAGCAGCCATGCTATGGCAGTTGAGCAAAACCAAAAAGATGACAACGCAAATAATAGCCCTATTGAAAGATTGGCTGTAATCGGCTCGCGCCAAGCGTATCAAGGTAAATTTAGTGCGTTAGAAACACCGCAATCAGAACTGAAAATAGATTTAGAAGCCCTTGAAAACGCAGGTGCGATAGATTTAAACCAAGCACTTGATTTGTCTGCTTCGGTTGCTCGTCAAAATAACTTTGGTGGGCTTTGGAATAGCTTTGCACTACGTGGTTTTGTAGGCGATGAAAACTTACCAAGTAATTACCTTGTAAATGGGTTTAATGCCGGGCGTGGTTTTGGTGGCTCGCGTGATTTGTCGGGTATTGAGTCGGTTGAGGTGTTAAAAGGCCCACGAGCTGCACTATTTGGCCGAGGAGAGCCTGGTGGTACAGTAAACCTTGTTACTAAACGCCCAACATTTGATACAAGTGGCGAGCTCAAGCTAAGCGTAGGCAGTTTTGATACCTACCGTGCTGATGTAGATTACACAACGCCCCTTAACGACGATGTAGCAATTAGACTGGTTGGTTTTTATGAAGACGCGAAAAGCTTTCGCGATACGATAGAAACAACTAAACAAGGCTTTAGCCCATCAATAACGTGGAATATTAATGATAATAGCCAACTAATATATGAGCTTGAATACAGCGACCAAGAAGTCCCTTTTGATAGAGGTGTATTAGCTATTGATGGTGAACTTGGTTTAATACCAGAAAGTCGCTTTTTAGGAGAACCAGGTGATGGCCCAATAGAGGCAGATGTACTTGGTCATCAATTAGAGTTTGTTCATGACTTTAATGATAACTGGAGCGTGTTATTAGGCGCTAATTACCGTGATACGTCGCTTGAAGGGTTTGCTACCGAAACCGGTTTTGCAGGTGTTGTTGATGGTGAGGTAAATCGTTTTAGGCGTTATCGTGATTACGATGCTAAATATCAAGTATACCGTGCAGAAGTAACCGGTAATTTAGAGGTTGCAGGGTTAGAGCATCGTTTAATAATTGGTGTGGACTCTGATAAATTCGAAAATGATCAATTTGTTCTTCGCGTGCGTGGCGATCAGTTTATTAATGTATTTAACCCCGTGTATGGTGCGTATGAGTTACCTACGCCAACGGCCAATACCGATAAGTTAGAAGTGCAAGAGTCGTTAGGTATATTTATACAAGACCAAATAAGCCTAACCGATAAGCTTGATATACGTATTGGTGCACGTTTTGATGACTACGAACAAACACTTAATAACCGTTTAGCTGATACTCAATCAAAGCAAAACGAATCGCGTGTTAGCCCGCAGTTTGGTGTTGTGTATGAGGCGAGTGAGTTTGTATCTGTTTATGCCGCTTATGGCGAAAACTTTAGGCCTTTATCAGGCACTGATACAAATGGCGATGGTTTTGAGCCAAATCAGTCTACGTCATCAGAGGTAGGCGTTAAATTTACTTTAAACGATGGCGCTCTGTTTGGCACCGTTGCTGTATTTAAAGTAGAACAAGACAATATGCTGGTAGTTGACGATCCGACTGCATTTACTTTTGCTGCAATTGGCGAAGCACAAAGCAAAGGCATAGAAATTGATATAAACGGTGATCTTACTGATGATGTAAGCCTATGGTTATCGTATGCGTATGTTGATGCAACCATTGAAAACTCATTTTTTGATGCGAACTTTGGCTATACAGTAGAAGCGGGAAGCTCTTTATTAAATATTCCTGAGCATCAATTTAGTTTACAGCTAGTTAAATCGTCTGAGTTATATGGTAAAGCCGTTAAATTTGGTGGAGGCTTGGTTTATGTAGGCTCACGAAACGGCTTTTTTGGTACCGATTTTGAGCTGCCAAGTTACACAACAGCGCGTGTATTTGTTGATGTTGATGTAACTGATTCAATTGGCATGCGTGCAGAGGTAGACAATCTGTTTGATGAAACCTATTACACTAACTCATTTGCTGATGCGTGGGTTCAACCGGGGACACCGCGTAGCGTAAGGTTAAGTGCGACTTTTAAGTTTTAAACGTACACATTAAAATGATACAAATGAAAAGGCTGCTTTATTTAAGCAGTCTTTTTACATTGGTTATAAACCGTTAGGTTTTTAGGGTCTGTCTAGCGCTGTTTTGCATCAACAAGTAACACTTAACTTAATAACAAAGGCTTTATGAAATAGACGGTGGATAAGTAAACCTTTATTATAAATTCCTTGTTTTGCCAATGTTATAGCTAGGATTTAATAGCAATATAAAATGGAGATTAATTGTGAAAGATAAATTAAAAGAAAAAAGTGTGACACAGAAATTTTTTGGTGAATATTCTTGGATGTATAAAGTTTCAGCGTTTCTTGCTTTTATTATGGTTATTTACATTAGCTTTAATGGAGAGGGAAGTGTTTGGACACAGCTTGTGAATGGTGATTTTAATTCTGCTTTGCTTGTTAGCATTGTTGGTTATTTATCTGAATTTAGATATCGATTTATTAAAGAATCTCGAAATAACTAATAAGATTAAAAAGCGACTAATTTAAGCGGCTTTTTAATCTTTTACAGTGAAATACCTAATTAGACGTAATTAATGAGTTGCTCTGTCGCCCCAAATATCTTCTAGGCGGCTATCTCGACCACAACGCCAGCGATAGGTGTTGTAACGGATTGGGTTGTTTTTGTAATAATCTTGATGAAAGCTTTCTTTTCCTTTAATAGGGTAAAAGGTACTTGCGTTTAGTATTGGTGTAACCACAGTTTGATTAGGGAACTCGGCAACTACTGCAGCTTTTGTTTTTTCAGCTAATTTACGTTGTTCGTCGTTTTCAACAAATATAGCACTTAAGTAACTAGGGCCTTTATCGCAAAATTGGCCTCTGGCATCAAAAGGATCAATATTAACCCAGTAATGATCAAGTATGCCTTTGTAGCTTACTATGGCTGGGTCGTAAGTAATTTCTACGGCCTCGTAATGGCCTTTATGATTACCATTGTACGTTGGGTTTTTAAGTTTACCGCCAGTAAAACCCGATATTACATCGGTTACGCCTTCTAGTTTTTCAAAGTCGCTTTCCATACACCAAAAGCAACCTCCAGCTAGAACGGCTTTTTCGGTTTTAGCTGCATGAGTAAATGTGCTAAACAATATTGCGGCAGATGTTAATGCGAGTGCGAGTGATTTTTTCATAAAATTATCCACCTGTAGAGTGAGTTTATAAATGCTTGTAAAGTTAGACCCGCTAAGTGCTAATACTATTTCATTGTAGAGGCATTGTATTAGCAGGCTAACACTTATCTATGGTGTAAAATAATGTGCTTAGATGAGTTTTATAGTGATAGGGCTTGTCGTTAGATCACTTTTTAAGTGAGCAGCATGGTTTAATTAGTTTAGCCATATAAGTGTTATTTAATGGGGTGTTGAATTATGCTGGTTTGTTCATTAAAGTGACAACATTCGAGATATAAATTAGCAGGTGATAAATGAACCAGTTAACTGAAAAGTCAATAAGCTGCCCTTATTGCGGCGAAAGTATAGAAGTATTACTTGATGCAGCAGATATTGATGAGCAATACATAGAAGACTGCCAAGTATGCTGTAAGCCTATTTCGTTTGTAGTATTTGAAGATGAAGACGAGTTAAACGTTAATGTTTACAGTGAAGACGAAGCATTTTAACTCGTTAATTAGATATGAGGCTGCAATTTTGCAGCCTTTTTAATGCGTATGTGTTTGGTTAGCTATTTTGTTCTCGCGCTAGTTGGTTAGGGAGGAGTTCTTCTACTATTTCGCGTGCTGGAAGTGTATAGCGTGTGCCGTCAAACATTACAGAGGTAAACTCGTTAATATTAGTAATGCCTGTTAAGGTCCAGCCTTCGCCGCGCTTTGGGCAATATACTGTGGTAGTGGGTTGTATTACTTTAAAATCGTCACTCATTACGTTATCTACTCTTTTTGCTTTAAAGATAATGCTTGTTAATGGGGTATGGTAAGTTAATAATGCTTGCCCATAAAGAGCTAATTTAACTAACCACTTAAATAAAATGTTTAATACCACAAAGCTTGAACGCGTTACGCTGCGCTTAATTACCCACAAACACGCTGCGTGTTTATTTAATATTTTAAACCATCCGCACGTGTCAGAATTTAACGACTACGATACACCCCTTACCAAAACACAAATTAAGCAACTAATACAAGATGATATTAGCGCCTATTACGAAGGCGAAGTGATTAGAGTTGCAATTGAACATAATACATCTGGAAAGTTAATGGGTACTTGTGGGCTTTATAATTTAACGCCCTGTAAAAGTAATGCATTTATAGGATTTGAGCTGCACCCCGACTTTTGGGATAAAGGTGTAATGTTTGAAGTAGTCACTGGTTTCACTAAAGAGTTACTTAAGCATATTCCGCTTAAACATTTATCGGCTGAGGTGAGTGCACACAATGCACGCTCTCATAATTTACTTATGAAGTTAGGCTTTAGTTTAAGAGAAAATTCTATTTGGCATAAATCGCTTTAACGTAAAACGACAAATTTTTAAATCTTTGCGAGTGTAAATAAAATACAAAAAATAACGGCTTTCTATTATAGTTAAGCGTAAGCAAATGAATTTGTTACCCGTGTTTTATTAAATATTTACGCTTAACAAGGATTTTATATGCTAGAAAAACTCTCTCAAGATGCACTTGTTATTTGGGCTACCATTGACCCAATAGGCACGATGGCGTTGTTTGCTGCGCTTACTTCTCACTTAACCGATAAACAACGTCGTAAAACAGCTTTTAAAACGGTGCTTTATGCAGGCTGTGTATTATTGGGTTCTATTTTAATAGGGCAGCTAATACTCAATGCGATGGGAATTAGATTGGTGTCGTTTCAGTTAGGTGGCGGTATTATATTGTTTTTGTTTGGCCTGCAAATGATTTTTGGAAACGATTCTAACAAAGCTAAACAAGACCCCGATCACGATATAGCAGTGTTTCCGCTAGCTATACCTGCAACAGCAACTCCAGGCGCTATTTTGGCGGTGATACTACTTACCGATAACCACATACACCCAATTACCACACAAATAGGCACAGCGCTTGTTACACTTGGTGTGTTGGGTATTACATTAATACTATTGCTGCTTTCGGGTAAAATAATTAAGCTTATTGGTACTGGCGGCGCGTCTATTTTAACGCGTGTGATGGGGATGATTTTAGCCGCGTTTTCGGTTGAGCTTATTATGACCGCGCTTGAAATAAAACAATGGGTTAAGCTCGATTAAATAACTCCTAAACATTTAAAGGAATGCCGCATGGCAATAAAAATAACAAAACACTATTTTATTAATTTAAGTTTAGCCGTAGTCATTTTTGCTATCGGTATTTTAGCCATACGCTATTACAACCATTATGTATCGGCCTATACAGACGTAACAATTAACTCAAGCGTGCTTAATGAGTCGCGCAAAGTGTTTATAAGATTACCCGCTAATTACAATCCTAAAAAAGCGTATCCGTTAATTATTAAAACCGATGGTAACTTTAATTTAGATACATGGGACAAAGCACTTACAAAACAAGCTAAGAGCGAAAAAGGGGATAAGGCTATATTGGTGTCTATTCCTAATTTGTTTTTTACAGATACACGTAATCGCGATTTAGTGCCTCCTTATGCTCGCCAAGATGTAAATACACAAGCGCGCCCAGAGGGCGAAACACTTATAGAGCCTAATGGTGAAGCCGACAAGTTTTTAGCGTTTATTGAAACTGAGTTATTCCCGTATTTATCGGCAAAATATAAGCTTAGTAATAACCGTGTATTAAGTGGTTTTTCGGCCGGTGGCAGCTTTGTACTTTATGCACTGCATACAAGGCCTGAACTGTTTAATGGCTACTTTGCATTTAGCCCAGCGGCTTGGTATGACGATATGACAGTGGTTAATAATGTAGAAGCATTTTTAACTACTCAAGCTAACAAAGTTAAGGCGCCTACTTATTTATATCTTTCGGTGGGTGGAGCAGAGCATCCGTTAATGTTAAAAGCGTTTAATAATTTAGAGTCTGCTTTAAAAGCAAATCCTAATAATAACCTTGTGTGGCAAAGCGCTATAAACGAAGGTGCTGAGCATTCAGATAATCCAACATTGAGTGTATCAAAGGCATTAGCTGGTTATAGTAAGTTTATTAAAAAGTAGGTTAGATAGGTTTAACCGGTGGCTGTATGCATATACAGTTACCGGTGTTTTAACTATTTATGATAACGAATCAGCTTCATAGCACTTTACTTAGTTTAATATTATTAACGACTTACAAAGGGAAGTTGTTTTAATTTATTTTTACACAGTAAATACGCGCACTGTGTTTATATACAGTACGTAGGTGTTGAGTTAGAATACAGGCAGTACCTATGAGCATATATCACACCTATTTGTTACTGCTTTTAATTAGCCTTACGCCTTTGTGATCAGCAATAAACAGTGTAAGTACTTTTTAATTTCAATATAGTTTCACCACCTTTTTACACTCTTAATGCAATTAATATAAATTAGCTGGTGGCTTTATAGTGAAAGAACACATCATACTAAGTTTTATTATAAAGCTAAACTTAGCAATAGAGTCAAATTAGAAAAAAGTAGTCAGGGAAGTAGTGCAAATAATAAAGGGGGAGGTTTAGGTAAAAAAGAGTATTTATAAAAATGCTCTTTTTTAAGTTACTACTACTTTGCTTTGATCGGTTTAAAAAACAATACCAGTGCAATTATAAATGCTGAAACGCTACAAATTATAAATACGTTTTTTTCACCACCAGGTATGTACTGCATAAATGAGGTAAAAAACTGACCCGAGAATACAGCCATCGTAAAGTACGATAAGTTACGGCCGCGTACTTTCACATAGCTGAGCTCTACCGTCATATGGTTTAAAGGCGCACTTAAGCTCGGCATGTTTAACCTTTATGGCAGCACTGGTTCGAGAATATAAACAGCAATACCCAAGCGTGCACGTTACATTGTTTGAAATGACTGCAACTGAGCAAATACATGCGTTTAAAAACGATTTAATTTATGTGGGTTTTTCACGGCCTTGACCTGATTCAATTAATGATGAATTTGTAACTCATACTATTTATGTAGATTCATTGGAGGCCATCGTTGATCAAAATCATGCGCTGGCAAATTATAAAAATATTGATTTAGCTAAACTAAAAAATGAGCCATTTATTATTTTTAATAGAGAGGAAGCACTTGGTCTTTTTGATGAAACCATTTTGCAATGCAAACATTAGTGACCGAAGTGGCTGCTGGCTTTGGTGTGGCAATTGCGCCTTATTGCGTACGTAAATTATATAGTGAAGGGTGCCATTTTATAAAACTGAGCGACGTACTCACGCAAATCCCGGTGCTATTACAAATTAAAAAAGCAGATACCAATGCGGCTGTTAATACATTTGTTGAAATAGCCTTAAATGCAGAATTGAGTATTGAAAAAAGTATGGCGGAATAAAAAAAGCCCAGTTAAAAAAGTTAAAAGGGCTAAAAGGGTTGTGCTTAGGGAAGTTGTAGTCGTTTTTAAACTTATATTTAGAGCTTATATTTAGAACTTATATCTAAAACCAAATGCTATACCGTCATCTTCCGACTGCTCCATTTGTGCTTGTTGATCGTCGTTATCACTTTCAAAGTCGCTAAAGTCTTTACGCGCTTCTACGTAGGCAATAGTGTCTTCGTCAATTAAGTAGTGAAGGCCAATAACAGCAAACTGACGCTTAAATACATCGTCTGGATCGGCGTTAAAGTTTGGCTGAATTACGTAGTCATCACCGGCATCAAACACGTTGTAGGCAATAAAAGGGCGAAAATCGTTATCAAAGCGGTAAGATGCAAATGTTTCTATACCTATTGCGTCTTTAATTAAGCGACCAATATTATCTGTGTCGTGGTTTTTGTTTTTATTTATGTTGGCAGCAACGTAAAGGCCTGGCTTATCAATGTTGCCCCACATAATGCCTGCACCGTAAATTAAATCTTCAACATTGCGAGTAGAACCATCGCCAAACGTTAAATCAAACTCGCCACGGTTAATGCCCGCTGTAAGCGTGAGCATATCTGTAGGGGTATATGTTACAGATGCACCAAATGTGTAGTTAAATTCAACTTCTTGGGCTGCACTATCGCCAGAGTTCCATAGCGTTTCGCATTCTTCTTCTGAAATATCGCTTACGTCACAGGTATAAAATTCGCTGTTTTTAAGCTGCGCTTGTACTGCAAAACTAAAATCGTTATAGCTATTGCGGTACTGCACTAACTTATCACCACGGCCAGTGCCATTTACAGCGCCATCGTCTTTGTTATAGGTGTAAACGCCAGCTGCATTACCATCCCATACAAAGCTATTATTTGTGCCATAAACTACGTCGTACCATGCACCCCATTGTTTACCAATGGTAAGTTGACCATACTTTTCGTGTGAAAGGCCTGCGTAACCTAAACGGTTATACAAAAACTCGTCCTGAATTGACTCAAAACGATTGTTATAAATTATATCGCTACTGCCTACAGGGTTTACACCCCATTCTACGAGTGCAAGGGCAGTCCAATCTTTCTTGAGCTTTCGGGTAAAGCCAAAATTAATGCGCGAAGTACCGTTAACAACTTCGGTTTCGTTTTGTGTGTTAATTACACGCACATCAAGATATCCACCTACTTTTAGAGTGTTTTTATCATCTTTGTATAACTCTACCGCTGAAACAGCGGGTGCTAATACAATACTTGCGCTAATCAGTGTCGCTAATTTTTTGCTCATCTTGTGTGTTGCCCTGTGTAAATTTCAGTGTTTTTACGTAGGTAAAAATTCAGGTTCGAAGATTAACAAAGCAATAAACGGCTAAAAAGTGAAAAAAAATCAACAAAATTGAACGGCAAACTTAATTGACATTCACTTGAGGTTAATTTTGTTTTTCAGGTGTTGCTGAGGTTTGTTTTTTTAGTTGTTTTGTAGGTAAAAAGGATTGGTAATAGGTGGTGTGTAAAAATTCTAATTTGAATTAATTTCATCTTGGTTAAAAAATAGCGACTAGTGCAAAAGCTCTAAAAGTGCTTTATTTTCATAAATATAACTTTTTATTGTTACTGCGTGTACAAAAATGAGTTAAGTAAACACACAAACACGTTAAAAGTGTTTTTACTCTAATTCAGTATACGTAATTCTAAACTCCCTAGACGTATTAAAGTGAATATATTGATGAATTTTTACTTGTGTAAGCTGAATAAAAATTTACAAAACCATTTAATTTAATCTGTTATTTGAGTTACCCACTATACAGTGCTAATAAATGGCTAAAACGCGTTAGTTTGCCTTTAAACTTTCATAGAAAAACAGGCCATTTTGGTTTAAACTGCGCGCAATTTAAATACATCATTACTCCTTTGGAGGGTAGCGCTATTATTAGTACAGCTAATGTCACCATGCAATTTGGTGCTAAACCATTATTTGAAAATATCTCAGCAAAATTTGGCGACGGAAACCGTTACGGTTTAATCGGTGCAAATGGTTGTGGTAAATCAACATTTATGAAGATTCTAAGTGGTGAGCTCGAAGCGTCTTCAGGTAATGTAAGTACTGATCCAAATGAACGTGTTGCTAAACTAAACCAAGACCAGTTTGCCTACGAAGAATACTCAGTAATTGATACTGTGATCATGGGTCACAAAGAACTGTGGAAAATAAAACAAGAACGCGACCGTATTTACTCTTTACCAGAAATGAGTGAAGACGACGGTATGAAAGTAGCCGATCTTGAAACTGAGTTTGCTGAAATGGATGGTTACTCTGCTGAATCTAAAGCAGGCGAGCTTCTATTAGGCGTAGGTATTGGCACAGACCAACACTTTGGCCCAATGTCAGAAATTGCACCTGGTTTTAAACTACGAGTGCTACTTGCACAGGTGTTGTTTTCAGACCCAGATATAATGCTACTTGATGAGCCTACCAATAACTTGGATATTTACACCATCAAGTGGTTAGAAGACGTGTTAAACCAACGCGACTGTACCATGATAATCATCTCGCATGACCGTCACTTTTTAAACTCTGTGTGTACTCACATGGCCGATATTGACTACGGTGAGCTACGTATTTACTCAGGTAACTACGACGAATACATGTTTGCAGCAACGCAAGCACGTGAGCAGCTACTTAGCGAAAACGCGAAGAAGAAAAACCAAATTGCTGAACTTCAACAGTTTGTATCACGTTTCTCTGCTAACGCATCTAAAGCTAAGCAAGCAACATCGCGCGCTAAACGTATCGACAAAATTCAGTTAGACGAAGTTAAAGCGTCTTCACGTCAAACACCGTTTATTCGTTTCGACCAAGAAAAGCAGTTATTCAGAAACGCGCTTGAAATGAATAACTTAACGCAAGGTTTTGACGACAATACGTTGTTTTCTGGGCTTGAAGGTTTAGTAGAAGTTGGCGAACGTATTGCTATTATTGGTGAAAATGGTGTTGGTAAAACAACATTACTTAATACATTAGCAGGGCGCTTAGCTCCTAAAGCCGGTGAGTTTAAGTTCTCAGAAAATGCAAACATTGGTTACTACGCGCAAGATCACGCAGATGAGTTTGCAACCGACATGAACTTGTTTCAGTGGATGGAGCAATGGCAACAAGAAGGCGACGACGAGCAAGTGGTTCGTAGCTTCTTAGGTCGTATGTTGTTCTCTCAAAACGATATTAAAAAGTCAGTTAAAGTAATTTCAGGTGGTGAGCAAGGCCGCATGCTGTTTGGTAAAATTATGATGCATAAACCAAACATATTGCTAATGGATGAGCCAACCAACCACATGGATATGGAATCTATTGAAGCGCTTAACTTAGCGCTTGAAGCCTACGAAGGTACATTAATGTTTGTATCGCACGATCGTCAATTTGTATCATCGGTAGCTACCCGAATTTGGGAAGTTAAAGATGGTAAAATCATTGACTTTAGAGGCAACTACGCAGAATACCTAGCGAGTAAAGAAGCTTAATTAGCTATTTACACGTTAACTCTAAAAAGCCATGTTTAAACATGGCTTTTTTTGTTTTTGTGGCTTTGTATTAGTCGCAATTAATATGGCTTTGGGTATAATACCCGGCTTAAACAGGACATAAGTCCGCTATTTTAAAAATACATTACTGAGGAGTATTTATGACTGTTGGCATTATTATGGGTTCTAAATCAGATTGGCCAACCATGGAACATGCAGCACTTATGCTTGAGCATTTTGGCATTAAGTACGAAACTAAAGTCGTGTCTGCACACCGCACTCCTCAATTACTTGCTGATTACGCAAGTTCAGCCGCAGAACGCGGTATTAAAGTTATTATTGCTGGCGCTGGCGGCGCGGCTCATTTACCAGGTATGGCTGCTGCTTTTACGTCGCTTCCTGTACTGGGCGTGCCTGTAAAATCAAAAGCATTAAATGGTGTTGATTCACTTTTATCTATTTGCCAAATGCCTAAAGGCGTTGCAGTGGGCACACTTGCAATTGGTGAGCCGGGCGCAGCAAACGCAGGTTTACTAGCCGCACAAATTTTAGGGTGTCAAAACCCCGAAATTTTTGCAAAAATTGAAGCGTTTCGTAAAGCTCAAACCGATACTATATTAGCTAATCCAAACCCTGCAGAGTAATAATGAATATTTTAATATTAGGTGCAGGGCAACTTGCACGTATGATGAGTCTTGCAGGCGCGCCGCTTAATTTAAACGTGGTTGCATACGATGTAGGCAGCAAGCAAATTAAGCATCCGCTAACTGGTGAGGTTTATAGCACGTCACTTGAGCAAGCAATATTAAACGCTGATGCAATTACTGCAGAGTTTGAGCACATTCCTGATGACGTACTAACACTTTGCTGTAACAGCAATAAGTTCTACCCTGGGAAAGCCGCTATTAAAACCGGTGGCGATCGCTCGCTTGAAAAAGCATTGCTTGATAAAACAAACGTAACTTGTGCGCCGTATCAATTAATTACTGAAAAAGCGCATTTAGAACTTGCCGTTAAAACTCTAGGTAAGCCACTTGTAATCAAAACATGCCAAGCGGGTTACGATGGAAAAGGCCAATGGCGTTTAAAATCGGATAGTCAAATAGACGAAATTTGGTCACAAATGGCTGATTTTATTGCATCGGGCACCGAACTTGCGCCACATACAATTATTGCAGAAAAAATGATCCCGTTTGATCGTGAAGTATCTATTATTGGTGCGCGCGATAAACACGGTAACGTTGCTATTTATCCGCTAACAGAAAACGAGCACACAAATGGTGTATTAACGCTTTCTATTGCCGGCAAAAATAATCACAGCGTTGAAGCGCAAGCAAACGAAGCATTTACAAAAATAGCAAACGAGCTTAACTACGTTGGCGTATTAGCTATTGAGTTTTTTGATGTACAAGGCACGTTACTCGTTAACGAAATTGCACCGCGCGTACATAACTCAGGCCACTGGACGCAACAAGGCTGCCATTGCTCACAGTTTGAAAACCACATGCGTGCTGTTGCAGGTTTGCCGCTTGGCAATACAGAGCTTAAACACATTACCGCGATGATAAACGTACTAGGGCAACCTAATATCCCAGCTGACGTACTAAAATATGCAGATGTGACTAGCCACTGGTACGGTAAAACTGCAAAACCAGGTCGTAAAATGGGCCATATAAACGTATCGGCCACTAGCATGAACGATCTAGCAGATAAATTAGGTGAGCTTACTGAATATCTACCTGAGCAAGATTATCCAGGTATTTTAAAAGCGGCGGCAAATTTAATCCTTCATTAAATGGCTAACCGTTTTATTAAATGCCGAGCTTGCTCGGCATTTTTTTTGTACTTAAAAAAAGCGCAAGGTTACCTAGATTGTGAAATAATGATTGAGTCTAAAATTTTACAGTGAAATTATTTAATGAAACTTAAAGCAATTTATAGCGCACTACTTGTTGCCGCTTCTTTTAGTCCTTTTTTTAGTAACAGTGCATTTGCATCAGACTCTCTTCGTGTTGCTACTTTTAATGTAAGTATGGATGCAACTAATCACACACCTAAAGGTGAGCAAGTTAAAAGTGATGCTTTAGTTAATGCACTTAAAGCAAACCACCAGCAAATTAAGAATATAGCGGAAATTATTCAACGTGTTCGCCCTGACATTATTTTACTTAACGAATTTGATTACATCCCAAAAGAGCAGGGAATTGAATACTTTAATAAGCATTATTTAAATGTAGGCCAACATAAACAAGCCGCTATTAATTACCCTTACTCTTATATTGCCCCTGTAAATACAGGCCTAGCCACTGAGTTTGATTTAGATAACGATGGCAAGAAAAATGGCGTGATGGGCGATGCACAAGGTTTTGGCTTTTTTGAAGGCCATTACGGTATGGCTATTTTGTCAAAATACCCAATCGATTTTGATAAAGTAAGAACCCTTCAAACCTTTAAATATAAAGACATGCCAAATGCACAAATGCCCGTAATGCCTAAAACAGGCGAAAACTGGTATAACGCACAAGAATGGCAAGCACTTAGACTTAGCTCTAAATCGTTTTGGGATTTACCTATTAACGTAAATGATAAAACCATTCATGTTATTGCATCTCACCCAACACCCCCTGTATTTGACGGTGAAGAGGATAGAAACGGCAAACGTAACCACGATGAAGTAAGGTTAATTGCCGATTACGTTTCAAACGCTAAGTATATTTACGATGATAAAGGCGAAAAGGGCGGTTTAAAAACTTACTCTCGGTTTGTTATTTTAGGCGATTTAAACGCCGCACCAGAGGGCGATAAAGCCCGCACAAATACCACCGACCAACTACTTAAAAACCCATTGATAAACGCTCACTTTGTTCCAAAAAGTGAGGGCGCTAAAGAGCAGTATGATGTGCCTTATGCACAAAATTACAGTGCTAATTGGCAAGCGCGTGTTGATTACGTTTTACCGTCAAACTACGGCTTAAAAATTAAAGACGGTGGTGTGTTTTGGCCAACTAAAACGAGCAATGAATATCGTTTAATTAAAGACAGAAACGCATCGAGCGATCATCGACTGGTGTGGCTTGATTTAATCGTTGAATAACGCCTATTAACAGGGGATGCGCTAGTAAACTGAGCTTTACCCTGTTTAATGGCTATTTATCTTAAAAAATTGCAATAACTTGAGTGCTTCTGCTTAAATACGGCTTAATTATAATAACCGTATAGAAGCACTATGATTTTTAATTTTTCTTCATCTAAAACGTTAGTGGCATTAGCTGTTGCCTCAAGTGTCATGCTTGCAGGTTGTAGCGCGACCGCTAACACCTCATCAACACAGCAAAGTGCTTTACCAGCAACATCGGTTGCTGCGGTTGTAAACACGCCAGCAGATATCGGCTCACAAAAAATAACGTTAGAACAAGCAATGGCCGATCCTGATTGGATGGGCAATCAGCCAGAGAGCGCTTATTGGGCAAGCGATTCGGCTACTATTATTTATGCTCAAAAAGAGCAAGGTAATACACTACGCGATTTATTTAGCCAATCTGTTACTAGCCAAACAGCAGAGCAAATTACACTTAATAAACTTCATACTGTGGGTTCAAATAAAACCGTTTATTCAAAAAATAAAACAATGGCGGCCTACACGTTTAAAGGCAATGTGTTTGTTAAAAACCTAAAAACCGGTGAACTTAAACAAATTACAGCGACATCAGCAAGCGAATCTAAACCACAATTTTTAAATAATGGCGATTTAGTTTACCGCCAAGGCAATGTATTTTTTAAAGTTGATTTAAAAACAGGCTTAACGAGCGAGCTTGCTAACTTAAAACTTGCTGATGAGCCAAAAGGGATTGAAGAGCCAAGCACGTATATTGCTAAAGAGCAGCATAAATTGATTAAGTTTGTGGCGCTTCAACAAAAAAATAAAATAGATAAGCAAGCACGTAATGAGCAAATTAATGAACAAAACAATTCAATTGCTAACACGGCTTACTACTTAGGTGATGGTAATAAAATTGCAGAAGCACAGCTTTCGCCAAATGGTGATGCGCTGTTAGTCGTTGTACAAAAGCAAACAGATTGGCGCGGTGATGGCGATATTATGCCTAACTACATTACAAATGACGCCACTATAGAACCTAAAAAAGCACGCCGCCGTGTAGCCGATGCTAAACAAGAAACCTCAAAGCTTGTGTACATCAATTTAACTAACAAAGAGCAAACATCACTTAGCTTTAATACCTTACCGGGCTTTGATGAAGATGTTTTAGCCGCAGTTAAAAAAGAAAATTATGCACGGAAAGGTAAAACATATAAGTCTAAAAAGGCGCCTCGTGGCATTAACCTTATTATGGACTGGGGTTTTGAGCAAAGCCCAATAGTATGGAACGATGACGGCTCGCAAGTAGCTGTCATGCTAGAAGCGTGGGACAACAAAGACCGCTGGCTTGCTACCGTTGATTTTAAAAACAACAAACTTGTGTCGCAACATCGCCTGCATGACGATGCATGGATTGCTTATGCGTTTAACGACTTTGGCTGGTTACATAACTCGAACACGCTTTATTACCTATCGGAAGAGTCGGGTTACAGCCAGCTTTATAAAAAACCAATTAACGGCAAAGCAACCGCGCTAACACAAGGCCAATTTGAGGTTTCTAACTTAACGCTTGCCAGCGATGACAGCGCAATTTATTACAAAGCGAATGTTGAGCACCCAGGCCTGTACGAAATTTACCGTGTTAACCCGCAAACAGGTAATAGCGAGCAAGTTACTGACTTAAATGGCATGACTGATTACACGTTAAGCCCAGATGAAACTAAGTTACTCCTTAAGCACTCTACAATTACCATGCCTAATGAGCTTTATGTAGCTGATGCTCAAGCCAATACAAAAGCAACGCGATTAACGCATACTGTGTCGGATGAGTTTTTAGCTAAAAAGCTAACTGCACCTAAAATTGTTGCTGTGCCATCGAGCCATACTGATCAACCAATATACGCAAAAGTGTACTACCCAGCTGATTACGTAGAAGGTGAAGTAGGTAAAAACCGCAAAGCGGTTATTTTTAACCACGGCGCGGGTTACTTACAAAACTCACATATGGGGTTTTCGGTTTATTTTCGTGAATTTATGTTCCATTCATTGCTCGCTGATGAAGGTTACATAGTAATGGATATGGATTACCGCGCATCTAAAGGTTACGGCCGTGATTGGCGCACCGCGATTTATCGTCAAATGGGCACACCTGAAACACAAGATTTAGCCGATGGCGTTAAATGGATGGCGCAAAATGCCAATGTTGATACCAAAGCAGTCGGCACTTATGGCGGCTCATATGGCGGCTTTATGACCTTTATGGCATTGTTTACCGCGCCTGAGTTATTTCAATCGGGTGCGGCACTACGACCTGTTACCGACTGGGCACATTACAACACAGGTTACACGGCTAATATATTAAACCATCCTGATGTTGACCCGATTGCATATGAGCGCAGCTCGCCAATTTATTACGCTGAGGGTTTAAACAAACGTTTACTCATTAATGCACCCATGGTTGACGATAACGTGTTTTTTCAAGACTCAGTGCGTTTAGTACAGCGCTTAATAGAGCTAGAAAAACAAAACTTTGAAACAGCTATATTCCCTGTTGAACCACATGGTTTTGTACAGCCTTCAAGTTGGTTAGACGAATACCGCCGTATTCATAAATTATTTAAAGAAACGCTTTAATCTCTAATTCTTAAAGTATAAAAATAAAAACGCCGCATTAGTTTAGTTAACTAATGCGGCGTTTTTATTGGGTTGAACAAAATCTAACTTTATTTTTTCTTTTTAAAGTTCTTTTTAAAGAGCTCTATAACCAATGGTATGGCAAGCAGAGTCCCGCCAATTACACCAATTAAATGTGCATCAATGGCCACAGTGGAGTTAATAAGCTTTCCTATATCAGCATTAGGGCCGCTAAATTGCTCAAACACTATTTTAATCCATACGCCTATAAATAATAAATAACCCGACTTAAGCCCTACAGTTATATCTTTAACTGCCCCCAAAATAATTACACCATGCAGGAGAGCACTTAATCCGGTGTAAATATGTATGCTTGGGCAAAACCAATACACGCCGAGTCCACACCACAGCGCCAGCGCACTTGTATTAAAAGCGTAGCGAGTAGGTGATGTGTATTCGCCATGTAAAAGCCATATTAATAAAACACCACTGGCATTTAATCCCAAATGAGCCCAATTAGCATGAACAAATTGGCTAGAAAAAATTCGCCACAGTTCGCCTTCATCAATTAGGCTTCGGTTAAATTCAAGTAAATTATTTAAATCAAATGCAGCAAAAATGGTACTAAATAGCAGCAGAATAATAGGCGGTAATATATAACGTGGTTGAATAGGTAAATTAAGCATTTTATTATATTTTTTTAGTCAAAATTTTTGCATATTGTGCCCGTTTAACTTTAAGATGCCAAATACAACTACGTAATTAAGTGTTTTTAGTATTTTTATGCATTTTAAACTTAACTCATTATTTGCCATTGGACTGTGCGCAGTATCACTGCCTTCATTTGCACAGCAAGCAACTCAAATTGAAACTCGCGAACCTGAAGCCGCTACTGGATTAATCCATAAAAAAGTGGTGCAAGGTGATAAATACATGGTTGCTGCGGCAAATCCATATGCCTCAAGAGCCGGTCAACAAATTTTAGCCAAAGGCGGCAGTGCCGTAGATGCTGCCATTGCTACTCAACTAGTGCTTACTTTAGTTGAACCGCAATCGTCAGGTATTGGCGGTGGTACATTTATGATGTACTACAACAAAGCAAACAATAAGCTGACTAGTTTTGATGGCCGCGAAACAGCACCTGCAAATGCAGACGAAACGCTGTTTTTAGATAAGCATGGTAAAGCCGTTAAATGGATTGAAGCTGTAGTAGGCGGACGCTCTGTTGGTGTGCCTGGTATTTTACATGCCTTTGCAAGCGCGCATAAACAATACGGTACATTGCCGTGGGAAGCGCTTTTTAAACCGGCTATTGAACTTGCAGAGCAAGGCTTTGTAATTTCTCCGCGTTTACATGGCTTATTAGCACGCCAGTTAAACCCAGGCGTATTGAGTATGCCGATTATTAACGAATACTTTTACCCAAATGGTAAATTAATCGAAGCGGGTAGCGTTAAAAAGAATCAACCACTTGCTGATTTATACAAAGACATTGCAAAGCAGGGCATTGATGCATTTTACAAAGGCGAAAACGCTAAACAAATGGTTAATGCTGTACAGCACTCTAAAGTTGCCCCTGGTAAATTAAGTGTGCAAGATTTAGCAGATTACAAAAGTAAAGAACGCGATGCGGTATGTATACAATACCGTGCTTATAACGTGTGCTCTATGGCGCCACCAAGTAGTGGCGGTGTAGCAGTACTACAAATGCTTGGCTTACTTGAGCATAAAGATATGAGCGCACTTAAACCAAATGGCGAAAAGGCGATTCATTACTTTAGCCAAGCTTCGCGTATTGCATTTGCCGATCGCGATATGTACATGGGCGATCCCGATTTCACTCAAGTACCTACACAAGAACTCTTAAACAAAGATTACATTGCCTCACGCGCTAAATTAATTACCGAAACAGACCAAAAAGCCGTAGCCGGTAATCCAGTAGGGTACTTAAGTTATGCAATGGATGATTCATACGAGTTACCTTCTACTTCGCATGTCTCTATTGTAGATAGTAAAGGTAATGCAGTTTCGATGACCAGTTCAATTGAAATGGCGTTTGGCTCTACGGTTATGGTTAATGGCTTTATTTTAAATAACCAACTAACTGACTTTTCGTTATCGCCACGTAAAAACGGCAAGCTTGTAGCAAACCGTGTAGAGGCTGGTAAACGCCCGCGTAGCTCTATGTCACCGGTAATGGTATTTAATAAAGATGGCAGCTTACGTTTAATTGTAGGCTCACCTGGCGGTAGTCGTATCATCGATTACGTTGCACAAGTTGTTGTGGGTGTTATTGACTGGAATTTATCAGCACAAGACGCTATTAACTTACCGCGTACAACAAATCGTAACGATTACACCAGCCTTGAAAAAGGCACAACCATTGAAGCCATTGCGCCTGCGCTTACTAAACGCGGCCACAATGTACGTATTATTGATTTAAACTCAGGCTTACACGCAGTTGAAGTTAAAAATAATACCTTATATGGTGGTGCCGATCCGCGCCGTGAAGGTGTTGCGTTATCTGATTTAACTGATAATAACGCCACTATACAATTTTAAATTATGTATAATATGCATGTGGGCAGTGAAGCCCGCATGTATTTTCTCTCAATGGTCTGACTAGCTTAATTGTCGTTGCAATTAAACCTTTAACACTGATAATGACAGATCATAACTTAAGACTCCGTTAAAGCCTGGAAATATGACAACTAATACTGATCCTAACTACTTATATATTCATCATTCTGGCCCTGGCCTAATTGAAACACCGCTATTAAATAAAGGCAGTGCCTTTAGTAAAAAAGAACGCGAAAATTTCAATCTTGCTGGTTTACTTCCTCCTCGCTTTGAAACAATAGAAGAGCAAGTTGAGCGTTGTTATCAGCAGTATTCTAGCTTTACCGACAACCTTAATAAGCATATTTACTTACGTGCGATTCAAGATAACAACGAAACACTTTACTACCGTTTAGTGCGTGATCATCTTGAAGAAATGATGCCAATTATTTACACGCCTACAGTTGGCGACGCTTGTGAAAAATTCTCAGACATTTATCGCAGCGCACGTGGCTTATTTATTTCGTATGAAGATCGCTACCAAATTGACGACATTTTACGCAACGCTACCAAAGGTAAAGTAAAAGTTATTGTTGTAACCGATGGCGAGCGTATTTTAGGCCTAGGCGATCAGGGTATTGGTGGCATGGGTATTCCAATTGGTAAATTGTCACTTTACACTGCGTGTGGTGGTATAAGCCCAGCATACACATTGCCTGTAATGCTTGATGTGGGTACTAATAACGAAAAGCTTTTAAACGATCCTATGTACATGGGTGCACGCCATAAGCGTATTGCTCAAGACGAATACGATGAGTTTTTAGATTTATTCATTAAAGCAGTTAAACGTCGCTGGCCAAATGTATTACTTCAGTTTGAAGATTTTGCACAACCAAATGCAATGCCGTTACTTAAGCGCTACCGCAATGAAATTTGTAGCTTTAACGATGACATTCAAGGTACTGCGGCGGTAACGGTCGGTTCTTTGCTTGCTGCGTGTCGTGTTAAAAATTCAACCCTAAGCCAACAAAAAGTAGTTTTTGTGGGTGCAGGTTCTGCTGGTTGTGGTATTGCTGAGCAAATTATTAGCCAAATGGTTTTTGAAGGTATTACAGAAGCTCAAGCGCGTAGCCAAGTATTTATGGTTGACCGTTTTGGCCTACTTTCAGAGGGTATGGAAGGCTTACGCGATTTCCAACAAGCACTTGCACAACCGCAAGGCTCGTTAAGTGATTGGACTTACAGCGGTGAATACGCATCACTTCTTGATGTTATGCACTGTGCACAACCAGACATTTTAATTGGTGTTTCAGGCCAACCTGGTTTGTTTACTGAGCAAGCTATTCGTGCAATGCACGCCGGTTGTGAACAGCCAATTATTTTCCCATTGAGTAATCCATCTAAGCAGGTAGAAGCGCATCCTGCTGATGTGATTAAGTGGACTGACGGTAAAGCGCTTGTTGCAACAGGTAGCCCGTTTGATCCGGTTGAACACAACGGTGAAATTTTCCCAATCCCACAATGTAACAACAGTTATATTTTCCCGGGTATTGGTTTAGGTGTTATTGCCGCTAAAGCGACACGCATTACAGATGCTATGTTAAGTGTGTCTAGCGAAATGCTTGCAGAGTCGTCGCCGCGAGCCAATACGGGTAAAGGTAGTTTATTACCAGCCTTGACTGAAATTGAAACGCTAAGTAAGCGTATTGCATTTGCCATTGCTAAAAAAGCAATCGAGGAGGGCGTTGCTCTTGAGATTACTGATGATGCGTTATGGGCAGCAATCGACAAAAATTACTGGTTACCAAAATACCGTAACTATAAACGTTGTAGTGTTTAATAACGTTTATACGTAATTAAAAGTAAACAGTGTTGTAGCGCAGTTACAACACTTAATAAAAAACAGGCAATTGCCTGTTTTTTTGTGCTTGTTCATATTTAATTAACCGCGTACGGTGTTTACTTGCTTTTACATAATTAAAGGATCGACTTAATGAAAACACTGACTCTTGTTTTAGGTAGTGCACTGGCTTTAAACGTACTTAGTTTTGATGCACTTGCGGCAGCGACTCCCGATGCTCCTCATATTTATGTTAAGGGCGAAGCGACTCTTACCACAATGCCAGATTACGTACAGCTTAGCGTAGGTATTACCGAAGTTGATAAAGACTTAATTGCTGCTAAAAATAAAACCGACTTAACCATCGCTAAAGCAATTAAGCTCGTAAAAGAAATTGGTGTTAAAGAGGGAGATATAAACGCCGGGCAAATCTCAATAAACCGTGATAGCCAATACAACCGCACTACCGGTAATCAAGAATTTAAAGGCTTTAAGGTTTCTCGTACATTAACTGTAAAGCTTAGCGATATAAATAAATACCCTGAGTTACTACAAAGCTTAGTTAACAACGGTATTAACGAAATTAATCAAACGCAATTTTTAGCAAGTAACTACAATGAGCTGCACAAAAAAGCGCAAAAGTTAGCAATTAAAGACGCACGGGATGCAGCAAAAGAGTTTAGTGAAGATTATGGCGTTGATTTAAAAGGATTATACAGCGCGTCACTAAGTCCACTCAATGTGCAGTCGCAACCTTATATGCGCGCAGAAAAAGTAATGATGGCTGATAGCGCACCAAGTAACTATGTACCTGATGCCTACCATGCTGGAGAGATTAAAGTTACTGCCTCAAGCTATGCTGTGTACTACATAGATTAAAATATAGGTTCTTCCTAGGGACGATTAACTCTATGTTGCCTACAGGATGTAGGTAAGGGGCGTGAGCAGGACGCGGAAGCTTTGCTCGGTTTTTACTTAGCCCACTAGGTTACAAACCTCGCGCCGCGATTTAATCGCCCCTAGATTGAACAAATTTCAATCCAAATAATTCAACACGCCCTAGTGGTGCTCAAAACGTGCCACCAACTTCTCACCTTGCTCTTGGCTAATACGCGCTATTGAGTTGAGCATATTAGTCACTTCGCGTCTGTCGTATTCATTAGTTACATGTTCATTTATGTCATCAACAATTGCATTTAAATAATTAAATAAACTGTTGCGTGCATCGGTATCTTTATGGGCAACAAACAAAATATTTTTAAATGCCTCAAGCACGTTTGTCATTACGTATGCATCGCCTTTGGCGTAATTACGCAGCGGTGTAAAGTTGTCATGTAATAACTCATCAAAGCTTGTTTCATGAAGGTATAACAATGGGGCATTATCACTGTGCTTAAACGAGTAGTTAATATCGTTAATTGAAAGTCGTTGGATAAGTAAAATACTCAGCATATCAATTGATTTAACCGCAGTACCTGGATCGTTTATGCCCGGGCTCATTGCCTTAACTGCAATTTCTGATATTTGCGTTAACCCATAACGGTAATGATCGCTGATGTACTCTTCTATATAAAAAATAAAGCAGTCGAGAATTTTATTTATCAACTCTTCATCGTTTGATATGTCTTTATTACACTTTAAAAATGGATAGCCTTTAACTGTAAAATAGCCTTGGTTAACAGAGATATACACCTTTATATCTTGCTCTGCCAAAATGGCACAGAGCTTATCGGTTTGCACGCCTTTGTAATAGCCCTCTGTTTTACTGCTAACCGAATGCCATTTGCTAAAGTCTGGAAAGTCTTCAACTGGGTTCTCTTGTTGTCTTTGTATTATTGTTTTAATTTCGTTTTTAGTTTGGCTAAACAAGCCATTTAACACGTTATCAACCTGAATGGCACGAGAGATTGAATGTATAAAAAATACAAATAAACCTAATGAAATCAACCCAAAAACAAGTGCGAACAACACACCAATTGAAGGAATAGCCGTACTGCCACCTTCAAGTTTATTAATATTTATGAGCATAATAATTGAGTAAATTATGCTGCCTAAATAAAAGCCCAAAACCATTTGATGTGATTTACGCGTAATAAGCCCAGGCACTACGCGAGGCGATAAACTCGCACTGGCCGAATTTAAAACCACCATGACCATCGAAAAACTAAACACGGTAAGCGAAATAATACTCCCCGCTAAGGTGCTTAAAATAGTACGCGCGTTTTCGGCGCTATCAACAAGTACAACTGATATAAATGACTTTAGCTGCTCAACAGGGGCTAAATATTCAACCGACATAGTTATAATGGCAAATACTAAAAAGCCCACTGAAAGCATAGAAGGGTAAAAGCCAATACTGTTAATCATTTCACGGTAACTGTCGGCTACTTTGCGAGGTACAAACATAAAATCCTTATGTAATTTTCTACTTACTTAATGCTCTTAGCTTAGCATAGGCATTTATTAAACTTCTGATAATGCTGCTCAAATTTATATGTTATTATCACGCCCACAATAATAAAGCGCATGCTTATGCGATAAAAATAACAGGAAAACGCCGTGATCATTTCAACTTATGCTGCATTACTTGCATTGTTTTACATTTATTTGAGCTTTAACGTAATAAAAGTGCGCCGCGCGGAGCAGATATCACTTGGTGATAATGGTAACGCAACGCTGCAACGTGCTGTGCGTGCCCACGCTAACTTTATGGAGTACGTGCCAATTGCTTTAATTTTACTTTTTTTGGCAGAGTACCAAGGGCTTGCTAGCCATTACTGTCATATATTAGGTGGTGCGTTATTAATAGGGCGTGTGTTTCAAAATTTAGGCATAGTAGAAAAAAGCCTGAAATATCGCCAAATTGGTACTATTACTACATTTTTAGTGATTATTGTTAGCGCCTTTGTATTGCTAGTAACACGTGGCTAATTAAAGAAAAGTTAATGAGCAAAATATTTATAATAGGTTTACCGCGTACCGGCACTACTAGTGTGTGCCACGCATTTTTAGAGCTTGGTATTACAACGGCGCATACCGCGTATACTAATGCTTGTTTTGAAAATGCTAACGCGATTGCCGACACTCCCATATTTAATGACTTTAAAGCGCTTGATATTCATTACCCAGACTCTAAGTTTATTTATTTAGAGCGCGAACCTGGTGCATGGCTTGTATCAATAAAACAGCTTTTAACGCGTATGCACACTAATTTAACCCGTGCAGACGGGGGCTTTAATATTCATATAAAACGCTGTTATTTAAATACGTTTAGTGAGCTTTCGCTTAATAATATTAGCGACGATAGTTACTTAGCAGACTGTTATAAAAAACATTTTAATGATGCTCAAACGTATTTTAATAACCGCGACAACGATTTTTTATCCATTGATATAGCAAAGCCTGATAGCTATAAAAAGTTATGCAATTTTTTAGCGTTAAAAAGTGATAAAACTGATTTTGAAAAAATGAATATGGGCGGCAAAGTTACCGCGTGGAACGATATTAAACACCCGTTAAAAGTTGAATCTACGGCTAAAGGGCGGATAGATAAATTACTGCCTTACAAGATTTTTTAAATCAAATACGTTAAAATCCCCGCATTATTATTTAAGTTGTACAGAACATGTTTGAATTAAAATACCACACCCCATTTGAATGGACCGAAGTTGTCCTTGCTGACTTTAATACTTTTTTACAAGATCACGCCGCTGCAGAAAAAAAAGCATCGGGTATGGCTATGTCTATGCTTTCGCATTATCCAGACAAACGTAAATTAGTAAAAGCTATGACCGACTTAGCGCTAGAAGAATTAATACACTTTAAACAAGTACTTAAATTGCTTTTAGAGCGCGATGTAAACCTAGGTGACGACAAAAAAGATCCGTACATAAAACAAATACGTGCACTGTTTAGACATGGTCGTGATGGTTTTTTAATGGACCGATTACTGGTTGGCGGTGTAATTGAAGCACGTGGCCACGAGCGTTTTTCTTTAGTTGCACAAGCACTTCCTGAAGGTAAAGAAAAAGATTTTTATGTTGCTATTGCTAAGTCAGAAGAAAAACATAAAAACCTATTTGTAGAACTAGCTTACGAATACTTTGAAAAAGAAGAAGTTGATGTTCGTCTAGAAGAGCTGCTTATAGCTGAAGCTAAAATCTGTGAAAGCATCCCGTTTACAGCCGCTTTGCATTAATTAAAACTAGCGTAAAGCGTATTTTCACTCGCTTTGCGCCACACACCTCTGCTCTTATTTCTTTGTTAACCTCTTCATGAATTGTTGATTTGCAATTTGCGAATCAAAATAATAAAAAACACGTTTATACATCTTAATCCATTGATTATAAATACAAAAACCCTTGGTCTCATACTTGCTACCTATACAGTAAGCAAATTGAGGGAAAGGCTTATGTTAAAATTTATTTTTATACTATTGCTAATATCTTTTACCGCTATGGGCAGTGAAAGTCATTTAGATTATATAGAAAATGCAAATGGTGAGCGGGTACAAAAAGTATCGCACTTAGTTAAATGGACGCATACTCGCTTTGTGTTTACCCGTGATATTTCTCGTATTGCACTTGGCCACGAAACAACACTTGATGTGAACGTGGTAAATGGCCGTGAGCTACTAATTTTAGCTAAAAAGTTGGGCCGTACATCTATGATGGTGTGGTACGACGATAAAAGCTCTGAAACATTTTTACTTGGCGTAACCGAAGACTACAGCGTACTAGAAAATGCCTTAAACGACATCCATCCTGACGTACAGCTAACCATAGCGCCTGATCGCCATGCTGTTGTATTACGTGGTGAAGTACCTACTATAAATTATCGTCATGCCGCTTATGAAGCTGCAAAAAACTACCTTTATGCCAGTAGCTCACAAGCATCACAACCCGTTATCACCTCAAATCCTAACCAAGGCATGTTTAATTCACTTGCTCAACGCTTGCAAGGCTTGGGTAACGCAAACGGCGGCAGCTCTCAAAACTCGAGTAAAGTCGCTATTATTAATTTAATAAAAGTAACTCAAGCACCCAAGCCAAAAGAAGAGCGTATTAGCGAGGTGATTAAATCAATGGGCGCAGATAAAGTGACCATTAAACGCATCTCGGTTGATGAGTTATCAAATGACGACAACGATGTGTTTTTACTTTCCGGCTCTGTAAAAAACCAGATAGAGCTAGTGCGATTATTAAATACAATTAATAAATTATTCGAACCAGAGCAAGCATTACAAACTCAGGGCTCTCCTCTTGATCCTAATAATTTAATGGGCGGCGCAACGCAGGATAAAAGTTCAGGTATTGAAGTACTTGCCAACGAGTCAGGCGGTTTAATAAATGATGCTACCTCAGGATTAAATTTAAGTAATGTGAGTTCCAATATTGCAAGAGCAACTTTGCTGTCAGTGGCTGGCGGTAAAGTTTTGTCGAGTATTGAAGTTGAAGATTTACCGCAAGTGCGTGTATCGGTGCAGCTATACGAAGTAAATCAACGTAGGTTAAAGCAATGGCGCCCAGACATTAGCGTGCTCTCTAATGGATATGAAAAAGAAGCGGGCTTATTTGGCCGTGACGGTATGACTAATCGCGAATCTGGCTCTGCAACAATAGAAAATGCGCTGCAATTAATTGGTGGTCAATTAACTAATAACTTACAGCTTTCTACCTCACAGTTTGCCATTGATATGTTATTTTCATTACTTGAACAAGAAGGTATTTCTCGAACGCTTTCTCGCCCTACAATAACAGTTTTAGCCGGTGAAAGTGCCGTGTTTAAAGTCGGTGGTGAAGTACCCGTACCTACAAGTTATAGCCCTTCAGGAATTACAAGCGGTCAGCAAGGTAGTAGTGGGTCGGTGTTTAGCGGTACAGAATTTAAATCATTTGGAGTTGAATTAAATGTACGCGCCATGGTTGACGACAAAGATAGAATAACACTTGATCTAAACCCAGTAATTTCATTACCCGATACCACGTTAACCGCCGAAATTGCACAAAGCACAGGCAGCAGTTTAAACAGTAGTGCATTTAATACACGCAGCATGCAAACATCAACGCGTTTAAAAGACGGGCAACCTCTTATTATTGGTGGCTTAATTAGCACTGATAACAATGCAAGCCACGACTTTGTACCTGATGGCAACGGCAATAGCATGCTAGGAAAGTTAAGCGAAACAACCAGCAAAAGTGAAAACAACCGCGAGCTTATAATTGTTGTAACTCCAAATCTGGTGCGTGAGCCAATTAATACATTACGTTCGTGGGAGCAGGCAAATATAGACACCCAGGTACTTAGCTATATACAGGAGCAAGGGCTATGAAAATATTTTATATAATTTTACTGCTTACTTTATCGGGTTGCGCTCATATTGATTACAAGCCAACAGTAAATCCTTACAACGCGCTGGGTGACATAGTTAAAAAATACCAATTAAATGCCCAACCATTAAAGTGTGAAGGTATAAATGCAAGTAACTGTTTGAGCCTAGTGCATGAGGTGAATCAATTAATGCTTGAACACCCCGATAACACGGCAATACTGTCGATATCGGCCTACGTACTTTATAAAAGTGGCCGTGCTAATCAATCTCAACAAGTTATAAACACATTACTGAATAAAGCTAATCCACCATTAAATGCAATTACTTTAGGGGTTACGTTAGCAATAGAGCAAGGTAATTTAGCTAAAGCAAAAAGTATTGCTCAATACGGCGTTGATGTTTTTGGTACACATGCTTCACCATACCTGCAAATGGCCTCTATACATTATGCTCAGGGCAGTTACGTTATAGCTTCAAACTACTTAGAGCTTTCGGTTAAGTTTGGTTTAAATAGCACCGCCTATTTTTACCATAAAGGGTTAATTGAAGAAGCGAATACCAATAATTTATTGGCTTGTGGCTACTATGAGCAAGTTTTACGTGCAGAACCCACGCATAAAAAAGCACTTGCTAGGCGCGGTAAACTCTCCGTTTTAGGTAATTGTTATTCTTAAGGCCTTCGGGCCTTTTTTTATGTCTACAATTTGGCATTATTAATACCAATCTGCTTATATATGGGGTCTATTTAACATTAAGAAAATTACGCTAGAACTAGGCAAAAATTTTTGTATCTAGTTGTTCTAAATAAAAAATTTTTAACGACGTTATAGTGCAATTTAATTCGTTAAATTGATCAAAGATTTATGCAGGTTGGTATAAGGAGCCAAAACCACTTTATTATTTATCAACAATACAAGTAAAGCTTACGCTCATCCTACGTTTTATACGTAACCTCACAAGACTGCTTTTAATATTTACCCCTTACACTATCCATCAGTTTTAATAATACTTTCAATAACGTAAACCTAGCATTATTTATCTAAAATATTTTTAATATTGATTTGCATTTTGCAAATCAAAAATGAAAATATCTAATAAAAAACAACCATTAAAAACATAACCAACTGTATTTAAAGGTTATTTATAGCTGGCATGGTCCTCGCAATATGTAAAGTGAGCATAAGCTCTTCTAATTTAAAGGCTACGATTATGAAAACTATTAAACATAACTTAAATAGCAAAAAGCAAAAAGGTTTTGTACTAACGTCAGAGCTAATCATTCTTTCTACTTCAATGGTAGCAGCACTTGTAATTGGTTTATCTACATTACGTGACTCGGTAACCAGCGAACTTGAAGATGTAGCTGAAGCAATTGGCTCACTTGACCAAAGCTATGTATTTGACGGCATGATTAACGCCGAAGGCACAGCTGAAGTGTCTGGCTCTGGGTTTGTAGATTCAGTTGATGTGTACGCAGGTGATGGCAGTTCATTCACTTTTGTTGCATCAGACTTTAGTGAAAGTGCCGCACTTGTTAATGCAACACCAAGCGGCGATGCTGCAACACGTACAGCAGCTGGCGGTTCGCAAGGTAACTAACGCAAGGTACCCAATATAAGGCAACCAGGTTTGAATACCAAGCTTAAGGCTCACTGCCACAAAAGTGTGGCAGTGAAAGTTACTCTGGAGGAATATTATGAAAAGTAAAAGTAACAAAGGCGCAACCACTGCGGCTCTCACATTACTCATCACCTCTGGCATGTTAGCTTCGGCTTTGGGCATTAGACAGGTAAACGATGAAAATAGCGTAACAGCTTGGGTAGTAAACAAAAATATGTCGGCCGGTCAAACAGTAACCGTTCACGATGTAGAACAAAAAAGTATAGATCCAAGTAACTATTCAAATATTGCACTGAGCGTTCAAAATCCGCGTGCATTAATTGGTCAAAAATTAGCAACTAACAAAATGGTTGAACAACCCTTGTTCGACACCGATTTTATTAGAGCGAAAAGCCAAAATTTATCAGAAGCCATACCGGCAGGGCGTGTTTTATATACTTTAAAACTAAACACCTTAGATATTCCGCTTTCGCGCATACACAAAGGTGACCGACTCGACATAGTCGCTAAAACTAATCGCTTAGTAAGAACAGTTGCCCGTGATGTACAGCTTATTGGTGTTTCAAAAGGTCCTAAATCGCAAGCCGCTAAAAGTGGCGTAATGGATAATTTAGCTAAAGAGTCTAATTCTGCTGCGGGCGGCGTTTCATTAGTCCTTGCGGTACTTCCAAAAGATGTTTATTCGTTGGCGGGTATAGATAACGCCGACAAAGTTTCAATTATTGTGCATAGCGCTTATGACATTGAACAAGGTCGTTTGCAAAACTTTTCACGCTTACAAACCAGTCGCACAATCGAAGTGGTTAAAGGCGTTAAAAACGAAGCTGTATATGTAGCTAAGTGAGTTTTTATGTTTAATTTATCAAGCAAACATGAAGAAGTTCA
The DNA here is from genome assembly GCF_011378685.1 of Pseudoalteromonas sp. C8. Classification (NCBI taxonomy): domain Bacteria; kingdom Pseudomonadati; phylum Pseudomonadota; class Gammaproteobacteria; order Alteromonadales; family Pseudoalteromonadaceae; genus Pseudoalteromonas; species Pseudoalteromonas sp. C8. The sequence goes on along the minus strand of NZ_WTKT01000005.1, from coordinate 42,685 downwards.
AACCAGTTTAAGTACCTTTGAAGAGCTTAAAAAGCTATTGCACGATGCCGTTATCGAAGAGTACGAACAAGAGCCAACCGCGCTTTTATCAAGTAATGTTCTCGAAAAAATCTCTGCATTGTGCAGTGAAATTCCACAATTTAATCAATCTTCATTTAATCAACACCAACAAGAGCAGGTTGTTCAGGCTGTATTTGATGAAATTCAGGGCCTTGGCCCTATTGCACAATTTATGCTGGACGATCAAGTAAGTGATATTTTAATAAACGACACGCAAGATATTTGGATTGATAAACAAGGCAAACTACTTTGCACAGCCAGTAAGTTTGACGACGAACGCCATTTACGCCGATTTGTTGATCGCTTACTTGATGGCTGTGGTCGCCAAGTAAATGCGCTTATGCCAATTGTTGATGGCAAACTAAAAGATGGTAGCCGAGTTCATATTATTGTACCGCCTGCGTGTACCAGCGCCGCGATTGTATCGATTCGTAAGTTTAATCATAAAAAAATAAACGATGACTTTTTAGTTAATAATCATTTTTTAGATAAAAACATCTTATCATTTTTAAAAAGCGCAGTTAAAACAGGCGTTAATATTTTAGTGTGTGGCAATGCCGGGGCAGGTAAAACATCATTATTAAACGTACTTGCTAACTCAATTAACCCAAATGAACGAGTTGTAACCATTGAAGAAAGTGCTGAGCTTAATTTGCATCACAACCACGTTGTGCAATTAGAAGCTCACGACACAAACAGCGATGGTAAAGGTGCAGTAAGCCTAAGAGATTTAGTAAAAGCAGCCCTTAGAATGCGCGCAGATAGAATACTTGTTGGAGAGGTACGCTCTGGCGAAGTAATTGATATGCTCCAAGCAATGAACTGTGGTCACCAAGGTTCGATGACGACCATACATGCTAACAGTGCAAATGATGCCGTTATTCGTTTATCTACCTTAGTGCAGTTACACAATGCACAACTGAGCGATACCCATACAAGTTCGTTAATTGCGTCGAGTATTCAACTTATTGTGCATGTTTCTCGCTCAACTAATGGCACCCGAACTCTAAAAAGTATTGGTGAAATTAAGCGTGTTAATGGCGGCGCAAATTTTAGCCCGCTTTATAGTATTAATGAAGCAGAGCCAGTACAAAGTGAGTTAATCGATAACTCAAGTGTTATTGAGTTTATGAAAGGCCAAGGGGCAAATGCACAAGAATTAAAAGCATTACTGCACAATAACCCGGAGGCTAACAATGACTAAACTTGATTATTTATTAGCTATAGCGGCGGTTATAACCTTTGTAATTGCAACTAGTGTGTTGGTTTCTTTGTATGCTAAAAATAAAAGCAGCCAAGGCACTAAAAAAGTAGATATTTTAGAAGAAAAAGACGTACTTACTCTGTCACTACGAGTGCTAGGCTTAAACATAAGTAACGCCTGGTTTATAAGCATGGCGTGCTCGCTCTCTAGTAGTTCATGGTTTTTAGCTAAATTATATTATCCAGAGGCATCAACCAGCGCGTTTATTATTTCAATCGTGGTTTTTGTAACCTGTTTTATAACTGTGATTGACTTGGCTCATTATAAATTAGCAAAATTTGAGCATCATTTTTTAGAATTTATTGAAACCGTACAATCGTGTTTAAGCACTGGGCTATCGCTACAGCAATCAATGCAGTTTGCTGATGAACATGCAGACCCATATATAAAAAAACAAAGCACCTTACTAATACAACGCATGAGCATGGGTAGTGATGCCGAAACGTCGTTTGCCCCTTTAATTGAAAGATACAACTGCGAAACCGTAAGATTGTTTGCTCATAGCATCATTACACATACACAAAGCCAGTGTGATTTAACCGACATGCTAAAAAGCGTATGCAACATGATGTCGCTTCGGACCCTCGACCGCCAACAGCTAAAAGCTAAGCTTTCGGGCACTAAATACGCTGCTGTATTTAGTGGTTTTTTACCTTACGCACTAATTCCTTTATTTAGCTATACCGATCCAACCTGGTTTGAACCATTATTAAACGACCCTAATGGTATTGCATTTATAACGGTTGCGCTTCTTTGTCAGCTATTTGGTTTTTTATGGCTACGCCTTAGCTTAAGGGTAACATTATGATTGATATACTTTTACTTATCGGACTTTTAGTAAGTATGGGGTCATTTATCCATATTCATAGGCAATCTCTTAAAGTTGAATTAGATAAACCCGATACTAAAAACATTAATTGGTATCCGCTAATCATCATCTCTAAACGTCAACTAAGACAAGCAGGGATTCAAATTAATAAAATATTAACAAGTCTGTACTGCTTCAAAGTGGCTGCTACTTTTAGTGCATTTACGGTTATAGAACTAACAGGTTATGAGCTGAGCCAATCGATTAAATTGTTACTGTGTTTTATGTGTTTTTTTGCACCCGAATGCTGGTTTTTATTACGTAAAAATCAACGCAAAACCACTATTAATAATAGCTTAGAGTTTTTTTTACGGGTGTTACTGGTTTACATGCGCGCTGGATTTTCGTTAGAGCGCTCATTTGCACTGGCGGTTGATCATGGATTAAGTCAAAAACACCCATTATACAAAGAGCTAAAGTTATTTTTATTCGAACTAAGCGCAGGTAAAGATCGTGAATTTGCATTTAATTCACTTTTTGAAAGAACCGGCGTATTAGGAATTAAAAAGCTCGCTAACTTAATGTTAATAGGGTCAAAACTTGGTACGCCACTTATCCAAGCAGTAGAGGCTCAACTTGAAGGCCTAGCTCTAAAAAAGAACATTTTACTCGCTAAAAAGGTAAACAAAAAAGCGATGCACACAACCTTTCCCATTATCTTAATTTGTTTTCCGATGTTTTTGGTATTGGTGTTTTTTCCCGCAGCATTACAAGTAATGAACGTACTTAAAATGCTTGTAGAAGTGTTATAGGAGCCTGATATGAAAAAGCATTATCAACAAGGGTACATACTTACTATTGAGCTTATATTAATTATAACTATTTTAATTATTGGCTCAATTGGTGGGGTGATTTTAGTAAGGGATGCCCTTATTAAGCGCCACCAAACTAAGGTAGATAATCAAATTACTGTAGTTGATGCTAATAATAGACCACTCGGTATTGCAGTAAGTTTTGATGAGCACCAAGCACCACTCATTTTTTATACAGACCGTGGAGCAAACAACACGTACAGGGCATTAATAGGCATAAGAGATGATAGGTTTACCTCGCGAGAAGCTGTTTATTACGATGCTCCAAATTGCCAAGGTAACCCGTGTTTAAAGGGCTTAAGCGATGAAGCAACCGACAGCCAAGGTGTCAGCAAGTTAAATAATACCGGTAATGTAAGTTATATAAATGCGCTGCAGCAAGGTCCAAATTATGCAATAGGGCAGTTAGGTAACACCGTTATTGGTCAGTTATTAAAAAGTACGCCACAACAATGCCCTGCTAATAGTGAACAAATTCTATCTCGTTATGTATCGCAAAAAGTAGTAACAGGCTCACCTTGTGAAAGCTTTGAAATAGATAAACAACCGGCCGACAGCAGTTGTTTAGTTGGAGTAACAGCTTTAGGAAATCCACTTTTAGGTACAAGCGATCAAGGTTTATCGCAATCGTGTGATACATGCCAAACAGGGTACGAATCGCAAGGTGACATACTTGATTTATATTTACCTCAGGTAGAACCGCTTTTAAATACAGCCCTTAATGCGCTTTCATTAGTAGGTATAGGCACAAACGTTGATATAGAGCTTGGTACAATATGCTGCCCAGAAGGTACACGCTTAGAAGAAGATGAAAACATTGTAGAGACACTCGTCTTCACTATTTTACAAACTACATTTGAGCTGGTCGGGATCGATTTAGTAAATAACCTTATCATTAGTGAAACACTGAGCTTAATAGGGATTGAGCCAGGCATTACATATTGCAAAACATCACTTAATTTAGTTAATGCAGAACAAGTAATTAATATCACCACAGGCGAACCTGCACTTAGTAGCTTAACACCACCATTTAAAGTTTTACTGCCCGTACATAGCGGCCAAAACAGTACAACGTGGATACATACTCCCCCAAAAGGGGAAGGAGAACGTCAATGAACGCCTCAAATATATTTACCTCACATGCTAATTTAGCAGATACACCAACTGATGAAATATCAACAGAAATTAAAGAAACGCTAACGCTACTAAAACAGTTTTATGACGTTGCAATTGTTAAATTTATCGATTTTAGAGAAGTTTATTCAGAGCAGTTAATAACCTGCAACGATAAAGAAAGCGTCGAAAATGAGTTATTAAGCTATCAACAACGCTGCACACAAGAAAAACTATATTTATTTGAAGATACTTTTTTTGATGATGTATCAAACAACACTCACAAATTAATTCGTTTTTATGCACAATATCCAATTTATAGTGTCACTAATAAATTGATAGGCGTAGTGCTGATGGCCGATTTAGCACCTAAAACATTAATAGGTTCACAAAAAGATCAGTTTATTTCATTTGCTCAATTATTGCAGACACAGTTAAATAAAAATTCAGATTCAGTAAGTAATCAAAGTACTAATCCTGAGAAAAAGAATTATGGGGAAAAGTATATTCATGTATTTAGTTTAGCGCCCGTCGCATTCTTAATTGCATTAGTATTATGCTCATTCACTGCATTACTTCTTTATACTATAGAAAAAAAGGAGCTGCAAAGTAATTACAATGAACAAACTCAGCAATTACGTAAAACGTTATTTAATGCTTTAGAGCGATTTGATAATCAAGGATTATATATATCGCAAAAAGATTTAGTTATCGCAGGTTTTTTACAAAGCCAAAATAGCCATACAAAAGAACAACTTAATAATTTAGTACAGAGTCAGGTTTCACAAAGTTTAACTTATAAAGGGTATGTTGTGTTTGATTCTGAGTATAACCAGCTTGCACTTTGGTCAAAAAATAATTTTGATTTAGCCGCGTATGGGTTTACAAACTGGTTAGAAAAATTTAATAAAAGAGCGAATAAACAAGCAGTAGAAGTATTTACGGTTGCTGATACGGCCTTCTTAATTTCTGAAATAAAAATAAAACAAGGCTCTATTTATACACTTACAGCATTTGATTTAAGTAAGTTTTTAAAAGCCGTTATTGGCAAATTAAACACTGAAAATTATAACGTTTTTATAGCAACACCACAGTTTACTTTAGGAAAACAAGGAGAAGTAAACCCGAGTATAATTAAAAATAGTATTAGCGCTTTAAGCAGTCGTTTTCCACCTACTTGGCGCTTGCATGTGCAACCAATGAATAAAATAGTACGACCACAAATAACTAAATACAGTTTAATTAGATTAGGGTTAATCTCTTTTTGTGTATTCGTGTTTGTGTATTATTTTTTACGTCTACCAAGGCGTTTACACAATGAAATAAAACAAAAAAATCAGTTAATACTCAATAGAGAAGCGCTTTTTTCAAGTTCTCTGGATGCACTGCCGCATGGGTTTGCTATTTTTAATAGCCACGAATTTCCTGTGATTACCAATAATGCTTTTAATCTTTTATTTGCACAGGTGAATAAACAAAACAGTCAGCTATCGTATAGCCAGCTGATAAGTATTGCGCAGCAGCATAATATTATAAATCATTACCATGAACATCATAAGCTTGATGATGATCGTAACCAATTAATAGATATAGGTTTTACAGACGGGAAGTGGATAACTGTATTACAAAGACATACAGATTTTAATGGTTTCGTTTGCTACTTTAGAGATGATACAGAGGCACATCAAAAAGAATGTTTACTCGCTGATGTTCTCGAAAAATCAAAACAGACAAATCAATTAAAAGAAAAATTTGTTACAAGGCTTAGCCGTCAGTTAAAAACGCCTTTATCATCTTTAAAGTCATTAGTTGAAATATCTAAAGATCCAATAAGCTTTAACGAATTTAAAAACAATGTGGGGAATATTTCTGATGCATGCGACCAGCTCGAAAGTGTAATTCAACAACTCGTAAATATAAATAAATCGGAAATAGGTAAGTTAAAGCTTCAGGCCAAAAACGTAAATCTAAATCAAATGATCAATAATAATATGTCGATTTTAGCTAAAGAGGCTGAAAATAAAAGAATCGTTCTCAAAAATAATATTACGCCTGAATTAACGGTCGCAAGCGATGAAAAGTTAATTTCTCAATTGGTTATTCAATTAGTGACTGAGGTTTTGGATTCATCAAATAATACAACGCTTTCAATTAACGCTCAGATTAAAAATGAAAGTAAACGTAATTACTTATACCTCGATTTTTCATTAAGTAATTTGATCGACAGTAGTAACTTTATAACTGAGCTTAAAAGTATATCGGGTGATGATATAACGCGCTTTATAGATGATAAAGACGTGTCATTAGAGTTAAAGTTTTTTATTTCAATATTTAAAATGTTAGGTGGTAAAGCGATAACTGTAAGTAGTAACGCGAATAAATCAACGATATCACTTTCTATGTTGGTCAACATAGCAACCAAACAAGGTAAAGGTAAAGACAACGAGCAAGAAGTACCAAGTAGCTCGTTAACAAATAATGATTTAGTAAAAGCTAGTTTAGTAACTAACAAACACCAAAACACGCTATTACTGGTTGATGACGATCCTCTTGTTGAGATTGTAATTAGAGCGATGCTAAAAAATGAGAATATTAAAATAGATTACGCGCGCAGTGCAATAGAAGCGATGTTGATGGTATCGCAAAACAGTTACGACATTATTTTAATGGACATAGTAATGCCAGAATTGTCGGGAACTGACGCTATGTTAAAAATAAAAAAACACAGTGACAATTTGAAAACTAAAATAATTGCGCATACATCGACACCCGATACAGATTCAAAATACGTTAACCAGGGCTTTGATGAAATGCTATTAAAACCAGTAAAACAAGGTGTACTAATAAACCAAATAACACGCATTTTAAAAGATAAGTCGTTATAAATTAGCGTATATTACTGGAACAGTAATGAGGTAAAACATGAAAAACACTATTGAAAATATGGCTGAAGTTATCGAGTTTAAAGTAACGCCAATAAATAAAACTAAACGACTGCTTTTAGTAGATGATGACTTGCTAATAGAAATAGTAATTAGGAAAATGCTTAACGAAGAAAATATTTTAATAGATTTTGCATCAAGTGCTATAGAGGCACTACTTATGGTTTCTCAAAATATTTACGATATTATTTTAATGGATATAGTAATGCCGCAATTTACAGGTACCGACGCAATGCTAAAAATAAGAAAGCATGCTGACGCATCAGCAACAAAAATTATCGCTCATACATTTAGTGAAAACGAAAATAGTGATAACAAGTATGTGAAGCTTGGGTTTAACGGTCTGTTATTGAAGCCAGTTAAGCAAAGTGTATTAATAGAAAATATTAGATCTTTCTTGGAATGATAAATAGAAACAGTAGGGCGGTTAACTATTTTTTATTTATAGCTTACTAAAAAATTAAATTATAACTTTTGAAAGCACTAATATTTATTAGTGCTTTTGTGTATATGAACCTTTAATTTATTTAAATTTGTAAAAGTCCTTTAATAAGAATAATTACTTCAAATTATTCCTTCAAAGTATTACAAACTTCGCTTTTGTAATTGTTGCATGTATACGAGTCATCGTTTCACACTTCTTAAAGCGGTTTGATAAACACAATTGTTAAACGCTGTAATATTATAAAGTCAGTAAATTTATTTAGCCTAGAGCCCACGTATCGCAAGGGTTTAACTTTTAAAACATTAAGATTTTTTAATAACTAATAAATACTCATCTTGGGACGGAATTTGCTTTATAAGGTTATATTCCAATTTTATAGTTCACGAAATATTATAATTTTTAAAGTTAAAGAGGCAAAATTATGAACAAGACACAGTACGTTACAGTAGAAGGTCATCAAATTGCTTATCAAGAAATGGGACAAGGAACACCTTTATTATTGATACACGGAATACCAACCAATAAATTTTTATGGCGAAATGTGATGCCAAAACTTGCATCAAAATATCGAGTAATAGCGCCTGATTTACTAAACTTTGGTGAATCTGATATGCCAATTAACACCGATGTATCTATAAATGCGCAATGTAGAATAATGTGTAAGTTTATGGAAGAACTCGGTATTTCTAAAGTTAATATTGCTGCACATGATATTGGTGGTGGTGTTGCTCAATTAATGGCTGTAAATCATCCGGATAAAGTAAACGGGTTGGTTTTAATTGATAGTGTATGTTTTGATTCTTGGCCAATACCAGAATTTGAACCTTTGCTAGAACCAGGTGTAGAAGAAAAAACAACGGTAGATGAATTTATCGATACATTAACAGATTTTATGCCCAAAGGTGTTTACGACTCGAGCGTAATGACTGAAGAGTTGATGAAAATATACTTAGCACCATGGAGTAATGAAAAAGGAAAAGCCGCTTTATTTAGTAACATGCGCAGGCTCAATAAAGAATATACCGAAGCTATTACAGGCGATCTTAAAAGCTTACCTCATGAAACACTCATAATATGGGGTAAAGAAGACAAATTTCAAAAGCCAAAGTATGCGCCAATGTTAGAAGAAGCAATTCCAAATTCATCATTGATTTGGATAGATAAAGCCGCTCATTGGGTTATTGATGAACATCCAGATAAAGTGTCTGATCTTATTAGTGAATTTATGAATGATAAAACATTCTAGTGAATTACTAGGTTTATTAAAAAGCTATTTTTTTCAATACGTTAAGTTTGATTGGGTAAAGTAACGAATAGGCAATCATTGTAATACCGCTTGATTATATTAATAACCAAGCGGTATTTTTATATGTTCAAGAAGCTAATACCGTAAATGGGTAAGGCACTAACTATTAAGATAAGTAGGTTAATGCTTATTAAATAGTCAAAATATCGCGTTTATACGTTAATTAATGAAGGTGAGTAACTTGGTTATGTATTTATTTATGCTATTTAACATAATATAAATTATAGGTAGTTAATATATATATAGAAAGAGCGCTTAAATGCGCCCTTACTATGTCCAATACTAGACGGTATCGGACATTAAGTGATTTTATTACAATAACAGATATTACTAATACAGATATTACTAATTTTATTTATCAATTTGTTTAATCAATACTTAATAAACGCTCAGCTGTATATTCGTTAGTAATTAATCCGCTGATCATGTTTGACCTTACTGCGCCTAAAATGGCTAACACTTTTTCTTCACCAGCAGCTATCGCATAAATCTGTTTGTTAGCATTTGTTTTTAGTGGCGTACTTGCTACACGCTGATTAACCGTGCAATCTAAAAGCTTACCGTTTTTATCAAACACCCAACTAATCATTTCACCAACGGCACCAAGATCTTGTAACTCTTTAAGTTCTTGCGCATCAATAAAACCATCTATATGTAATGGCGATTTTTCACCTAAGCTACCAATACCCACAAATGTTACATCGGCATCTTTAGCGAGTTTTAAATTACCGGTAATATTTTGTTGTGCATGTAACTGTTCTTTTTCTTCAATACTTCTTGGTAAAACTGGCAATGGCATTGGGTAATGTTTTGCATTGGTGTGTTCGGCCATTCTTACTACAACATCATAAGGTGAAGCCGATCCATCCAAAGCCATATTACCTAGCATTGCTACAATTTTATGTTGCGGACAATCAACGGTTCTTAGCTCATCTACACATGAACGTAAAACACGACCTGTTCCCATAGCAAGTACTTTGGGCTGTTCTGATTTTAAATGACGTTCTATTTCAGCCGCGCCAGCTTGAGCCAAACCTAATGTAGATGATGGTTCAGACGGATCGCTCGGTACAACTTCGCACGAATCTAACCCAAAACGGCTTTTTAATTTTTCGGCCAAATCCATACATTTAGCAATCGGGTGGTCAAGTCTAACTTTAATTAATCCTTGGCTCACAGATAATGCGACCATTCTTTGTGCAGATTGACGAGATATATTTAGCTTTTTAGCAATTTCATCTTGTGTGTTACCGCCAACATAATATAACCACCCTGCTCTGGCTGCATCATCTAGCTTTCTAATTTCTGTATTTGATAGCTTTACCACGTAAACCTCTTAAAATATAAGGAAAACTAAATCCTTATTTTCATTACATAATTTTAATTATATGTGCTGCTATATAAATTATTTTATTAATTTTGGAATATCGATTTATCAATAACGTTTTTGTTATTTATAATTGTAAATATACCATTCCTTAATAAAAAATACCTAGGTTTCATAGGATTATGTAATTAGAATTTAGTTAATAGCACCTTTATAAAGGTGCTATTTAAGGTATTTAAAAATCGGCTTTAGCGAATTGTTAAACCGTTATTATCAAACTTTAATACTTTATCTGCTGGTGCGCTTAGGTAAATACTGTCGCCATATTTTAATGGGCAATCACCATCTGCTTTTACTGTTACGGTCCCTTTGCCTTCAATATTTATATGTAAAAAGCTCTCCGATCCTAAATGCTCAATTACACCTACAGTTCCAGCCCAAGTACCTTGCTCAGTAGAGAGTGTTAAATGCTCTGGTCGTATACCAATACAGCTAACATTCGCATCTTCATTTTGTGGAGCATCTATAAAATTCATTTTTGGCGAACCTATAAAACCAGCTACAAATTTGTTTACAGGGTTTTTATAAAGCTCTAAAGGTGTGCCTACTTGTTCAATAATACCGGCATTAAATACCGCGATTCTATCTGCCATTGTCATGGCTTCAACCTGATCGTGTGTAACATAAATCATTGTTGTAGCTAAACTTTTATGTAATTCAGATATTTCTAAACGCATATTTACACGTAGTGACGCATCAAGATTTGAAAGTGGTTCGTCAAATAAAAATGCCGAAGGCTGACGTACAATTGCGCGCCCTATCGCTACACGCTGGCGCTGACCGCCCGACAATTGCCCAGGCTTTCGGTCTAAATAATCAGTTAAATTTAGAATTTTAGCGGCGTTAGCAATTTTACTTTCAATTTCTGCAGGGCTAACCTTGGCTCTTTTTAAAGGAAAAGCAATATTGTTACGCACTGTCATATGCGGATATAACGCATAGGATTGAAACACCATTGCTAAGCCTCTTTTTGCAGGCGGTGTTTTTGTAGCGTCAATGCCATCAATTTCTATATTACCACTGGTGGTATCTTCAAGACCTGCGATCATACGAAGTAATGTAGATTTACCACAGCCCGATGGACCAACAAAAACGATAAACTCACCGTCTTTAATTTCTAAGTCGAGCGGTTTAATTACGTTAACTTCATCAAAGTTTTTAGTGACTTGTTTTAGTGTGATGCTGCCCATGTGTATTCTCCTATTTTACTGCGCCGAAACTTAATCCACGCACTAATTGTTTTTGACTAAACCAACCAAGTATTAAAATTGGCACAATGGCCATGGCAGATGCTGCCGATAACTTAGCGTAAAATAACCCCTCAGGGCTTGAGTAACTGGCAATAAATGCCGTTAAAGGTGCAGCATTTGCAGCGGTTAAAATAAGTGTCCAAAACGCTTCGTTCCACGACAAAATAACATTGAGTAATAGCGTTGAGGCTATACCCGGTAAGGCTATTGGCAATAAAACATGGAATATTTCTTCACCAATTGTTGCACCATCCATACGAGAAGCTTCAAGTATTTCGTTTGGTATTTCTCTAAAGTAGGTGTAAAGCATCCATACCATTATTGGTAAGTTAATGAGTGTCATTACAATAACCAAACCTAATTTTGTATCGAGTAACGCAAAGTCACGAAACAATAAATAAATCGGAATAAGTACGCCTACTGGCGGTAACATTTTAGTTGAAAGCATCCACATTAATAAATGCTTTGTTTTTTTAGTTTGTACAAAAGCCATAGACCAAGCAGCAGGAACCGCAATTAATAAGCCCAGTAAACTTGAACCTAGCGATATAACTACAGAGTTCCAAAAATGGTTAAAGTATGGCGAGCGCGACAGTACATCGCGGTAATTTTCGAGCGTCCAATCAAACGCATATAAGCTTGGGCTTGCTGAAATTGCTTCGGCTTCCGTTTTAAAACTGGTGATTAACGTCCATAAAATTGGAAAGAAAATCATGCCGCTTATTGTCCATGCAGCAATGGTATAAATTAGTTTGGAACGACGGCTATCTTTTATAGTCATAATTAACCCTCCAAGTTTTTGCCAATTAAGCGCATTAAAAATATAGCGACTATATTTGCAATAATAACTGCAACTATGCCCCCTGCCGAACCGCCGCCTACATCAAACTGAAGTAGCGATTGCGTATAAATTAAGTACGTTATATTGGTTGACGAATAACCAGGACCGCCACTGGTTGTAACTAATATTTCAGCAAAAATTGACAGTAAAAATATAGTTTCGATTAATATAACCGCAGTTACAGCGCGCGATAAGTGCGGTAAAACGATGTAAAAGAACTTACTAAATGGGCCAGCTCCGTCCAAATCAGCCGCTTCTAATTGTTCACGGTCGAGTGATTGTATTGCTGTTAGCAGTATTAAAGCTGCAAACGGTAACCACTGCCAAGACACAATTATGATGATTGAAAATAGCGGCATTTGAGCAAAAAAGTCGATAGGTTCAAAGCCAAGCCAAATAGCAAAGTGTGCAAATAAGCCATTAACTGGGTTCATTAGCATGTTTTTCCATACCAATGCCGACACAGTTGGCATTACAAAAAATGGGGCTAGTACCATAATGCGAACGTAGTTTCGTCCCCATATTGCTTGGTCTAGTAAAATAGCTAAGCCAATACCACCACAAATAGTGATAAGTAAAACCCCAGTTACTAGGTAGAGCGTGTTAAAAAATGATTCAAAAAAAGCCGGATCAGTTAGGAAAAATTCATAGTTTAAAAAGCCTACAAACTCTTTATCCCCTGGAACGAGTAAGTTGTAATCAATAAAAGAAAAATACAGTGTCATACACAGCGGAACTATCATCCAAGCAAGTAATAAAATTACACTTGGAAGAAGCATAAACCGAGCAAGCGTGCGCGAGTTAGTTGTTGCCATAAAGGTGACCTTAAAAAAGCCAATTCTATTTACTTGTTAACTATCAAGTGAAAATCAGAAACCCTTGATAGCGTTTATAACTAACAAGTAAATAGAATTGACATAAAATATTGGGTAAGTTTGAGTACTTACCCGCCCATTACATGCTATTTAGGATAGCGAGCTTTACGCATTGTTCGCTCAACGAGGTGCTGAGACGTACTAAGCGCTTGCTTAACGGTCATTTGGCCAGTTAATGCTGCTGAGAATTGTTGCCCAACAGCTGTACCAATTCCTTGAAACTCAGGAATAGCAACAAACTGAATACCTACATAAGGCACCGGTTTAACGGTTGGATTTTTAGGATCTGCAGATTGAATAGAATCTAAGGTAATTTGCGCAAACGGTGCTGCGTCCATGTACTTTTGATTACTGTAAAGTGATTTACGTGTACCTGGCGGTACTTTTGCCCAACCTTTTTTGTCGGCTACAAGTTGAGTGTATTCTTTAGATGTTGCCCAGCTAATAAATTTCATTGCGGCATCTGGTTTTTTGCTGCTTGCCGGTACGGCTAAAGTCCAAGACCATAACCAGTTACCGCGTTTACCCAGACCGTTATCTGGCGCAAGTGCAAACCCTACTTTATCGGCAACTTCTGAATCTTTTTTGTTAGTAACAAATGCGCCTGCAACGGTTGCATCAATCCAAATACCACATTTTCCGGTTTGAAATAGTGCAAGGTTTTCATTAAAACCGTTTGCAGATGAACCAGCAGGACCAGATTCTTTCATCACATCGACATAATACTGAAGGGTATTTTCCCACTCTGGGGTATTAAACTGAGGTTTCCAATTTTCATCAAACCAACGCGCACCAAACGAATTTGCCATGGATGTAATAAGCGCAACGTTTTCGCCCCAACCTGCTTTACCACGTAGACAAAGGCCATAAACACCTTCTTTTTTATCTGTCATCGCTTTAGCAGCTTTGCGTATAAAGTCCCATGATGGGGCTTTAGGCATTGTCAGCCCTGCTTTTTCCATTAAGTCAGTGCGGTACATAACCATTGAGCTTTCGCCATAAAATGGTGCAGCATAAAGCTTGTCGTTAATGGTTAAACCGCTTCGAATTGCCGGAATTAAATCGTCTAAATCGTAATTTTCACCTAAATTATCCAGCTCTTTTAACCAATTTTGTTTGCCCCAAATAGGTACTTCATAAGTACCTATGGTCATAACATCGTATTGGCCACCTTTTGTTGCTACATCGGTAGTGACACGTTGGCGAAGAATGTTTTCCTCTAGAGTAACCCATTTTAGGTCTATATCCGGGTTTTGGCTGGTAAAGTCACTACTTAATTCTTTCATGGTGATCATGTCACCATTGTTAACAGTCGCTATTGTAATTGTTTCTTTTGCCGCAGCGCCCATGCTTATAAAACCACACGCGAGCATAATTAATTTATTTTTCATCGGGTATTCCCCATACACGTTATGTTTTAACAAGTGCTATTAAATTTCAATCTATTTCCAATTCTATTTATGGCAGTTTTAACGCATAAAACTGCCCGCAAAGTGCCTTTTTAGGTCCTTTGTTTAAATAGTTAGACTAGTTGGATAATGACTTAAAATTTAACAGATATTTCAGAAGTGAAGCCGTCAAATCCTTTACCGATTTGGCCGCCCGAATTAACACCTTCTTCTTGGTTAACATACTCAACTTTTAAAAGCGTTTTATCGTTAAACCAGTAACCTGCGGCTACTTGAATACGCTCTACTGTGTTGTCTGTTTGTTCAATTAAGTCGGAAGTGTTTTCGGCTTCTGCATAACGAGCCGCTACATATAACTTTTTAGGGATTAGATATTGTTGTGCTTCAAACACGAAGTACTCAACCGATGAGTCGCCTTCTATTACACTGTTTGAATCAAAAGTAGTGCCATTTTCATCAGCTATGCCGTTTGTACCAAAGTAGGTAATACCGGCAACTGCATTACCAGCGGCATCTGCAAATGTGTAATCATCAGATGATTTACCAACCATAAAGATTAGGCTTGTTTCGTCAGATGGTTGATAAGCTAAATTAAGCTGGATGATTGATTGCTCAAGCCCTGGCATTGCGCCAACGTGAGTGTCACGCTCGTTTGAAGGTGACGCTGAGAAGTTATAGTTTTCACCATCGCCAAAGCGATAGTTTGTTGTGGTTACACCATCAAGACTGGCTACGCCGTTTTCAAAACGTAACTGGTCGCCTTGATTCGCTTTTAATAAGTTTAAGCCTGCTTTAAAGCCACCTTCAAATTCTAGAGTACCTTGAAGTCGGTAGTTATAACCTCTGTCTTCTTGAAAGGCTTCACCGAAACTAGAAGTCGTAATGTGACCTGTAACATTATAAGCACGTACTACACCACTATCGAAAGTTTCGCTGTAACTTAGCTGTGCGCCGTTTTCGGCGGTTGCGTAATCGGTAATACCATTACCAATAAGTGCATTATTTTGGTTATCTGCGCCGTCTTGAAAACCTTTAAATTGAAATGGTGAGCCACCAATATTACCCAAACGCAGTGTTAAATTTGCGTTTTCTTTTGGTGTGCCATAAAGACCTAGTAAGTCAAATTCAACACCTGCAAAATCGTTGTGAAATGAAAAGTCACGATCTTCGCCACCAAAGTCATTAGGCTCTTCTGCAATATCTATATCGGCAGTGATGAACTCGTTAATATGAAATTTAAGCATTAGATTAGCTCTAATACGGCCAAATCCTGATTCTTGTTCTTCATTTTCTGGGCGAAATGCGCCGTCTTTAGCTTGAATTGACTGAAAGTTTTGCATTAGTAAAAAGTCTACGTCAACGCGATCTAAATATTCAGAAATATCAGCCTGTGCTGGAGCCGATGTAGCCATAGCTGCCGCTATGAGAGAAATTGCAAATTTAGTCTTTTTATTATTCAACATAATAAGCTCTTTATTTAGTGTGGTGTGTGATGCCAACTTTATTAAATTGCATATTCATTTAATGAAATTGGTATTAATTCAGTGTGTATAGATGAGGCTGGCTGAGCAAAACATTAAATAGTTAATGAAACCGCACTTGTGAGCATAAGCCCATCTGCTGAGCATAATCACAGAATGAATTTAGAAGGTCAACGATTTTTTATTACAAAACGTTTACAAAAAATCGAATTTATATGTAAATATTTTTGAATCAATAAGTTAAGTAGCAAATTTGTTACATCAAATTTTGAGGAAATAAAGTGTAGGATTAAGGGATTTATCGTATATACGTCATTATTGTTCAATACAATTAATGAAAATATAAGTTAGTAGAAGATATGAAAGCAGGTAATCCTTTAAAAATAGGTTGTTGGGCAAACCTATAAACAGTTTATTTATTAGTGTTTTTTAAGTAACGTTCTTGAGCTTATGATGGGGTTAGCTTAGTATTAAAGCACTTAGATGTATTCAAAATAGAAGTAACCTACATATGGAATTTGTTCGCCCGCTAGAGCCCATCCTCATTATTGATGACGTTAAGGAAATTCGTGATTATCTAAACCAAATTTTAACTGACTTAGGGTTTGAAGATATATTAGAAAGCGCTGATTTTAGCTCTGCTAAACCTATTATGAACAATAAACCGCCAGGCGTTATATTTGTAGATGTAGATTTACCTGACTCTAACGGTGCAGATATATTGGAATACATTAATAGTGCTTACCCGCACACTCATGTTGTTATGTGCTCTGGCCACAATAGTCTCGAAAACGTACAAAACACGTGGGAAATGGGCGCTAAAGGCTTTATTGCAAAACCTTTCAACACAAAAAAAGTAGACACTGTAATGAAGCGTCTTGAAATAATAGAATAATAATAAGGTTAGCATGCATAGTACTGTTACTGCGATTATAGAAGATCTTTCGAGTGTTATATTTGGTAAACAACAACAAATAAAACTGGCACTTACATGCTTATTTAGCGAAGGGCATTTACTCATTGAAGATTTGCCTGGTATGGGAAAAACCACTCTTTCTCATGCATTGTCAGCTGTGTTAGGTTTATCGTATCAGCGTATTCAATTTACCAGTGATCTTCTGCCTGCTGATATTCTGGGTACTAATGTATTTAACTCTACCGAGCACAGTTTTACGTTTCATAAAGGCCCTATTTTTAGCCAAGTTGTTTTAGCTGATGAAATAAACCGCGCAGGGCCTAAAACACAAAGTGCGTTGCTTGAAGCAATGGAAGAGCAACAAGTAACAGTCGATGGAAAAAAATATACGCTGCCAAATCCATTTTTTGTGATAGCAACACAAAACCCGCTTTACCAATCAGGTACCTACCCGTTACCTGAGTCGCAATTAGACCGTTTTTTAATGCGTATTAGCTTAGGTTTTCCACCTAAAGAAGCCGAAAAACGCTTAATTTTGAATATGCAAAAACGAGATTACAGTCAGTTACCTAAGCGTATTAACCAACAAGAGTTAGCGGCAATTCAAACCCAGATAAGCCAAATTACTTTAAGTAGCCCGGTTATTGACTACATTATAGAGCTTGTTAATTACACACGCACAAGCAACGCTTTTGCATCTTCGTTATCACCGCGTGCCAGTATGGCTCTTGCTAAAGCGGCTAGGTCGTGGGCCTTTATTGATGGTCGTGATTTTGTAATGCCAGAAGATGTTCAAGCCGTATTTGCAAGTGTGTGTCAGCATCGTTTAGGTTTGCATAATGAGTCAGGTGAAGCGCAAGTAAACGATATTTTAAAAAACATTTTAGTTCCGGTATAAACTTTTATGCCAAAAAAAACAGCTAAGCGCCCTTCTTTATTTAAGTCATTTAAGCGAGATGTATTTAATAAGTTATTAAAAAATAAGCATTTAAAAAACTCAATTACACTTGAACACAGAACAATTTATGTATTGCCATCGTCCCTAGGTTGGTACTTTGTAATTGTGGCTATTTTAAACTTTGTAATGGGCATTAATTATCAAAATAACTTAATTTTAATAATGTCTTATCTTATGTTTGTGGTGATGATTATTGCTGTATTAATGGGCTACAGTAACGCTAAAGGCTTAACGGTTAAATTTAAAGATGCATTTAACAGCTACGCACCCCAAAAACCGAGTATTGTATTTGAATTACAAAGCCCTTCTGTTACCCAATCTATTAATTTAACATATCAAGGTAGTGAGCAAACTCACAAACATACCGACGAAGTTGATAGTAAACCTCAGTTACTTACACTCAACTTACCCTACAGCTCACGCGGTAAGTACTCAGTGCAACGTATTAAAATAGCGAGTAACTACCCCTTTGGCTTAATAACTGTTTGGAGCTACATTCAATTACAAACAGGTGTTTTTGTATACCCGTCGCTTGAACAAGTACACAGTGATGCGCATGTTTCTATGCTTGATGAGCAAGCCGATAAAGGTATTTCTACACAATCTGGTAGCGAAGAGTTTGAGTCGTTAATCCCACACTTACCTGAAATGGGCTTGCAAAGAGTCTCTTGGAAGCATTACGCAAAAACACAGCAGTTGTTAGTTAAAGAGTTTGTAGACTTTAAAACAGCGAATGCGCTCTTCGATTTTACGTTGATGAATGGAGATACAGAACAACGTTTAAGCCAGTTATGCTTTTTAGTGTGTGAAGCAACCGAGAAAAACACCCCTTTTATGTTAAAGCTACCGAATAAAACAATAAATACAAATACCGGACAGCAACATAAGCAGCAATGCTTAGAATTATTATGCTCATTTAATGGTGATGTGTAATGGACATACTTAAAAACGAAAAAGTAATAAATTATTCGCTGTCTTTTATATATGCATGTTTAATTGTATTTTTTGTATCACATTTACCGCTTGCTTTTGTAGGTGTACTTTCACTTATTTGTGCATGGAACTTTTACATAACGCTGAGTAATAAACCAAAGCCAAATGCTTGGCTGGCAAATATACTCGCAGGTGTGTCACTAGGTTTAATGCTCTACACCGTAGGCATGTCGGATACGGTTATTTTATTTGTGGCCATGCTGCTACTTGCTAGTTTATTTAAGCTGCTGCAGGCTAAAACCAAAAAACACTATCATGTAATTACAACGCTTACGTTTTTTTCACTCTCATCGGTGTATTTATTTAACCAAAGCATTTTAACGACTTTAACTGTAAGTGGTTTATACATATTAAACTTTGCAGTACTTGGCTTACTCGAATCCAAACATAATTTAAAAATAGCCTCTAAGCAAAGTGGTAAATTACTACTTTTAGCGCTTCCTTTAGCTGTATTTTTACTGCTTTTTTTACCAAAAATGCCCGCCTTTTGGCAGCTTCCTGGGCCTAAGCTTGCAAAAACAGGGCTTTCTGAACAAGTCGATCCTTTCGATATCGCAAAGCTTTCAAACTCAGATGAACTTGTCTTTAGAGCTAAATTTAACGAAGAAAAACCTGTAGCGCCTTATTATTGGCGAGCAATCGTCCATGATGAATTTAATGGCAATGCGTGGCTTACGTCTGACTTTTTAAAATATAATAATTTAAAAGCAAATACGCAGAGCAAAAATGATGAGCAACTTATTGCAAGCTACTCAGTTATTACAGAGCCTGCTACACAAAAGTGGCTTTATGGTTTAGCCTATTCCAGTAGTAACTCACAAAATGTTGAAGGTAATTCGCTAGGTTTATTGCGAAAAAAAAACCGACAAGCTAAAAACTTACAATACGATGTAAATAGCTTTAACTTTGCAACTTTACCGCTTGGCGAATTTGAAGAAAAACGCTACAAATACCTAACCCATAAAAAGAATATAAAAACATCATCACTTGCTAAAAACTTAAAGCAAAAAACACACTCTGACCGCGATTTTTACAATAGCTTATTGCAATACTTTGCAGGTACGGGATTTACTTACACGCTAACTCCTACACCTATTAGCGGCGATAATACCATTGACCAATTTTTATTTGATAATAAACGAGGTTTTTGTGGTCATTATGCAAGCGCTGCTGCGTACATTTTTAGAACTGCAGGTATACCCGCTCGATTAGTAAGTGGTTATTTAGGCGGTGAATTAAATCAAGATAATAATACGCTAACAGTTCGCCAGTACGACGCACACGCATGGGTAGAAGTATATTTACAAAACGAGGGTTGGGTTATTTTTGATGCAACCGCCGTTGTTGCACCAGAGCGTTTAAATGGCTCACTTTCTCAGAACGAAGAGCTGAATAACGAATTTAAAAGTAATCTTGATTTTGGTTTAGTGAGTTTAAGTAATTTCCCCGCTATTAATTGGTTAAGGTTGGAACTTGAAAATCTCGATTATCAATGGTCTAGCTGGGTACTTGGTTTTGATGAAGAAAAACAAAATGATTTTTTAAAATCAATTTTTGGTAGTAATAATATTTGGCTTGTACCATTAATAGTTTTATTAACAGCTGGTTTTTGTTTTGTAGGTTATTTTGTTTATTTAAACTTACCAAAACGTCCGGCTAAATTAGCGCCTATGGTTAAAGAGTTCTATGAAATAAAAGCATGGGCGAAAAAACAAAAAATGAATACACCCGATAATTTAACACCTAGTCAGCAACTACGTTTTTTTGCTGAGCAACTTCCTCATTCTGCACAATCTATAAACACATTTAGCCAGTTATTTAACCAAGTTCGCTATGGTAAAAAACCTTTTACGAAAGAGCGTAAAACTCAGGCTAAAGATCTGATAAAATTAATTAAAATTTCCAAATAGAGAATACTATGAATGCTGTTGTTATAGGCGTTATTTTAATGCTCGGGCTATCTCTGGCTCGCGTTAACGTCATTGTTGCCATGATCATAAGTGCTTTAGTTGCTGGTTTAACCGCAGGCTTGGGTATAAAAGAAAGTGTTGATGCATTTAATTCTGGCCTTTCTGCTGGAGCTGAAATTGCACTAAGTTATGCCATGCTTGGTGCGTTTGCCGTTGCTATTTCTAAGTCGGGTTTAACACGCATTCTCGCTGATAAGTTACTTGCTAAAGTAAATGCTAAAGGCAGCGGGAATGAAACATTTTTAAGTTACTTCATTTTATTAATTATTTTAGGTTGTGCGATTTCTTCGCAAAACTTAGTACCTGTACACATAGCGTTTATTCCTATTTTAATTCCACCGTTACTCGTTGTTTTTAATCAGCTAAGGTTAGACAGGCGTGCTATTGCATGTATTTTAACATTTGGATTAGCAACCTCTTATATGGTGCTGCCTTATGGCTTTGGTGGTATTTACTTATATTCTATTTTGCATAAAAACCTGGTCGATAACGGCTTAGATATTGTAAATACACAAGTCCCTATGGCGATGATTATTCCTGCATTGGGTATGTTTATTGGATTACTTATTGCGGTATTTATTACCTACAAAAAACGCCGTGAATACACAGAGCTCCCATTAACAACTCAGAGTAAATCTGCTGATGTCGAAAAGCCTAAAAAAGTAATGATTGTAGGACTTTGCGCTGTGTTAGCCTCACTTGTTGCACAAAACCTAAGTGGCTCAATGATTTTAGGTGGTCTAGTAGGTGTAATGATATTTAGTGTATTTGGTGTAGTTAAGTGGGAAGAAAACGGCGACGTATTTAGTAAAGGCGTTGCGATGATGGCGATGATTGGTTTTATTATGATATCGGCACAAGGCTTTGCATCGGTTATGCAAGCTACCGGCGATGTAGCGAGCTTAGTACACAGTGGAGCTGCCCTTTTTGATGGTAATAAACCCCTTGCTGCGGGTGTTATTTTGTTAGTTGGTTTATTAATTACAATGGGAATTGGTAGTTCGTTTTCAACAGTGCCTATTATTGCAACTTTGTTTGTACCTCTATGTTTAGACCTTGGCTTTTCTGTTATGGCTACCGCTGCACTTGTTGGTACTGCGGGCGCTTTAGGTGATGCAGGCTCCCCTGCTTCAGACTCAACACTTGGCCCAACCTCAGGTTTAAATGCCGATGGTCAGCACGACCATATTAGAGACTCTGTTATTCCAACGTTTATTCACTTTAACATTCCGCTGCTGATATTTGGCTGGATTGCAGCAATGGTGCTTTAAAAAGTATTTACGTAAGTGTAATTAAAAGCTGAAGATAACCAAAAAGGTATGTTAAAAGCATATCTTTTTAGTATCCAAATCCAACAACTCTCCCCCCTATCAATCCCACCAGTTTGATTACTTTTATTAGTTAATATTAACTCTGTTGTTGAGGTTATATTTAATGAATATTTAGTATGATGTGTTCTTTATTGTGTTTTATATAAGCACCAATTAAGGTGCTTATATAGCTTTACTCTAGGGCGTGTTGATCTTTGTGGATTGAAATTTGTTCAATCTAGGGGGGATTTAATCGCGGCGCGAGGTTTGTAACCTAGTGGGCTAAGTAAAAACTGAGCAACAAAGAGTTAATCGTCCCTAGAAAGAACCCAAAGGGCAGTGCATGTTTGGTCTTTATGCTGCGTTATCGCCTATTTATGGGGAATAACCACACTACATAAGCTCTGCTTTGCCTAAAAACCAAACATACTGCTGCAAATTCACCCACCAAAGTTCAACACGCCCTAATGTCTTTAAAGCTCTAAATTACTCAAAACCATAAATCATTTTATCGCATACTACCGGTGTTGGTCTGTGGTTATCATCAACTGCAACAAACGTAAAGCTGCCACTAATAGCTGAGTGCTTATCGTCTCTGTGCATAGTTTCTAATAGTATATCTACATCAACTTTTAAGCTGGTGTTACCTACATGCACTACTTTAGCTATTAACTCTGCAAACGTACCTGCTGGTATCGCTTCTTTAAAATCAACTCTATCAGAGGATATGGTAACCAAAGGCTTACGACAAAAACGAGTCGCCGCTATAAATGCAACTTCATCCATCCACGCCAGTGCATCACCACCAAATAATGTATTGTGATGATTGGTGCGCCCTGGAAACACTGTTTTAGTTACCGATGTGGTTGAGTCTTCAATACGCTGAGCAATTATTGCATCGCGATTTACGTCAGTCATAGTTTCTACTTTTTGTTTGCTAATGTATCTTGCATTAGTAATGCAGGATCAAGGCGTTCGCCTTTCCAGTTAAAACGCCAATCTAGGTGAGGACCCGTTACACGCCCTGTTGCACCAATTTCAGCCACTTTGTTACCTTGCTCAATGCTATCACCCACTTTTACATCAAGCTTACTTAAATGAATGTAAGTTGAGGTAATACCATGACCATGATCAATAATTAATGTACCGCCTGAGTAGTATAAATCAGGTTCGGCATATACCACCGTGCCACTAATAGGAGCATAAACAGGAGAGCCTGTTTTATTAGCTATGTCTAAGCCAAAGTGTGGGCGACGAGGCTCGCCATTAAAATAACGTTGGCTGCCATAAACACCCGATATACGCCCTTCTGCAGGCTTTAACACAGGGTCTAAAAAGTACAGTAAATCAGAGTCAACTTCTCTCGCTTTACGAACAGCAACAGCTTCGCGGCTTATACGTGCACTGACTTCTTTTGGCGGTGAAACATACTTCTTAGCCACGCCGGTAATTTTATCAATTTCATATTCACGCTTAGTTATGGCTAGCGGCTGAGAATGCGATTTACCCGTGTTATCTACCCATTTTAAAGAATGGGTAGTATCAGCGTCACGACCAAAACCAAATACAAAATCACCATTTGGCGAAAGCTTTAAGCTTTTGCCATCTAAACTTACTGATTTAGCGTTTTCTAGCTTACCTGTAACTAAACCGCCTTGCGTTAAATGCCCTTTTAACTCAAGCGCTATAGCACTAAAGCTAGCAGAGGCGACAAGCGCTGTTGCTATAAGTGTTTTAAACATAACTAATCGATCCTTTTCCAACCCCTTCATAAGCGGTTACTTTTACTGCTTTTTCTGGGTATTGGGCTTTAATTTGGCCAGCTACATGTTCAGCAATACATTCTACAGTGGTGTCTACTGGTAAAATGTCGCAACGAGACTCGCTTATAGCCATTTCAAAATAGCCTTGTGCCGATGTGTAAGCAAAACATACATCATCCGCTTTGGCTGTTATATGTTTTAAATCAGGTGCGTTAATTTGATCTTCACTAGAGGCTAAGTAAATATCTTCCCACTTTTGAGACCATTCTTTTTGCAAGCGCGGCATAGAGATGCCATCTAAGCTAATACCAATTTGAGAACGATGCCCATGAATAATACGCTGGCAATTACCATCATGCTTTTTAAGGCCATGGCTGTAATGATAGTAAAAGCTTTGGCTGTGCTCAGGCTTAAGAGACAACTCAATTTTTTCAATGTTATCTGGTAGCTTTGGTAAAATAGTCGCAATTAAAAATTCAGTTACCGATTCAACAGTGACTTCGTTTGCGTTAATCATGCAATAAGCTTGATGAGGAGCACTCATAGCCAAGTGGTTGTTTTCACCAAATGTACAGTCGAGTGTTTTATGCTCGTCAAATTCAGATACAGTGCCATTAAGGCCCGTAGGAATTGCTAATCGGTGATCAATACACTCATCTATAATGCCTTTAATTTGCTTTTTAACTAAACCAAAGTCTAAAACCATAGACTCTTCGTTAAGTTTACCGTGCAAAGTTAAATCAACAATCCAGCTCTCGCCAACGGCGCCGCGTTTGTTACATAAGTAAGAAAAATCAATCACAGTTAGTGAGTTAACAAAAAGGATCATAAACTTCCTTTAGACTGGTTATAAGACAGCGCTAATTATAATGATTTCTGATTGTAATTGCGCGGTTTTATAGTGCAAAAACCAATCGCGCTGATTGATTGGTGATTTAATATGCAATATTTTGATTTTTTAACTGCTCCGAGTTGTTTAGCGTACAAGTGTACGCTAAAGTACTTGGCAATTTCTAAGCGAAGATAAGTGTTATGGAACCTAAAAATAGCTATACAAAAGAAGATTTGATCCTTTGCGGTCAAGGTGAAATGTTTGGTGAAGGCAACTGCCGTTTACCAAGTGACAACATGTTAATGATGGACCGCATTACCTCTATTACTGCTGATGGCGGAATTCATGGTAAAGGCGAGATTGTTGCTGAGCTTGATATTGACCCTAGCCTTTGGTTTTTCGATTGCCATTTTAAAGGCGACCCAGTAATGCCAGGTTGTTTAGGATTAGATGCTATGTGGCAACTAGTTGGCTTTTACTTAGGTTGGTCTGGTGGCCCTGGTCTTGGCCGTGCGCTAGGTGTGGGTGAAGTTAAATTTACTGGCCAAATTTTACCAACAAATAAAAAAGTAACTTACCGCCTTGTAATGAAACGCGTAATTAAACGTAAATTGTTTATGGGCGTTGCTGACGGCACTGTAGAAGTAGATGGCCGAGTAATCTACGAAGCAAAAGATTTAAAAGTGGGCTTGTTCCAAGACACTAGCGCATTTTAATTTTTAAACGCACAAACAAAAAGGCCTCCAACTTGGAGGCCTTTTTGCTTAAATTCGATTATTGATTTTAGGTTTTGTACATGTTGCGGTTTTCAATCGCTTCACGCCAACCTCCTAACCACTCTGATTTTGGATCTACTTGTTGATAAGGGCATAGCTCTTTTGAGCGACCTGCTAAACCTGCTTTAAAACCTTGAGAATGAGCTCTTTCTAAACGATCTCTTTTCTGTCTCTTCATCGGTAATATCCTCACCTTTTTATTTATATATTGTGTAGCATTAGTGAAATCTACATTTAATGAATAGTTAATAAAAATGTAAAATTCAAATCGTAAAAGCAATTAAATTGTTTGACTTTAACTAAGCTGCTGATGCAAAAATGAATTAACATTTAAAAAAGTAAGTGGTCATGCAACATTTAATTTGACCGGTTTTATGCTAAATAAAATGCGACTCAATAATCGCTAAAATGTACTTAAGTACATAAATTACGACCTGAGTAATTTGACTAAGTTCCAAACAAAAATGTAATCGTGACACTTTTATTTCAGTTATTATTACGCACCTAATTTGAACTATTTTTAAACAATTTAAATTTACACTTGATTATTTAAAGTCGATCGGTCTAATATATACCTATGAACAAAAATACATCAACACCAATACGCCGTGGTCGCCCACCTAAAATAGCCAGAGAGAACGCCGATACAAAAGCGTTACTTATTCGCACGGGCCTAGAAACACTAACCGAATTTGGTTTTAGTGCCACAGGCCTCGATACTATTTTAAAAAAAGCCGCTGTACCTAAAGGCTCTTTTTATCATTACTTTAAAAGTAAAGAAGCCTACGGTATTGCGTTAGTTGATGCATACGACAATTATTTTATTGCCAAGCTTACCTATTACTTACAGCAAGAAGATGTTCCCCCACTGGAGCGAATCGTTAATTTTACCCAAAGCGCAATTAAGGGGATGAAAAAATACGATTACAAACGTGGCTGCTTAGTCGGTAACTTAAACCAAGAGCTTAATCATTTAAGTGAAGAGTTTAAAACCAGATTAATGCAAAGCTACACCGCTTGGCAAAACCATGTAGAAGTTTGCTTAAACAAAGCTAAGCAGCAAGGCACTATTGCAAGCCATGTAAACACAAAATTAATGAGTGAGTACTTTTGGATTGGTTGGGAAGGTGCTGTTATGCGCGCCAAGCTCACTAAATCAAATACCCCACTTACTTTGTATACAGAAATGTTTTTACGCGCATTATTAACCTAATGCGTTTTTATTTACCAATTAAAAGACGATCGGTCTAAAAGGATATCCCATGAGTAACCCAATTAAAGCCATTGTTATTAATAAAGAAGATAATAACTATAGCGCTTCATTATCTACTATCGAAAATAGTGATTTACCAAACGAAAACGTATCTATCGACGTGCTATACAGCACACTTAACTATAAAGATGGCTTAGCAATCACTGGCAAAGGCCCCGTTGTACGTAGTTTTCCTATGGTGCCAGGTATTGATTTAGTGGGTACGGTTACAAACTCCACCAGCGATGAATTTAAAAGCGGTGATAACGTAATATTAAATGGCTTTGGTGTAGGCGAAAAACATTGGGGTGGGCTTGCTCAAAAAGCGGCACTTAATAGCGATTGGCTAATCCCCTTGCCTGCTGGTATTTCACCAAAACAAGCCATGCAAATTGGTACCGCCGGTTATACCGCCATGCTAAGTGTTATAGCGCTTGAAAAACAAGGTATTACGCCTGAGTCTGGCGAAATACTGGTAACGGGTGCTAATGGTGGCGTAGGCAGCTTTGCTATTTATTTATTAAATCAACTTGGGTTTAACGTAACAGCAGCAACGGGCCGATTAGATCAAAGTGAGTATTTAAAAGATTTAGGCGCTAAACACGTAATTGACAGAAATGAGCTTTCAAATCCAGGTAAGCCCCTCCAAAAAGAGCGCTTTGCTGGGGCAATAGACTCTGTAGGGAGCCATACACTTGCCAATATTTGTGCATCATTAAAATATGGTGGCGTAGTAACCGCCTGCGGACTTGCACAAGGTATGGATTTACCAGGGTCAGTTGCGCCATTCATATTACGTGGCATATCGTTAATGGGGATTGATAGCGTAATGCGCCCTAAAGCCGACAGAATCGAAGCATGGGATCGTTTAGCTAAATTAGTAAGCGCTGATTATTTAGATAAAATTTCGACAGAAATATCACTCGAACACGTAATCGATAACGCAGAGCAACTTATGGAAGGTAAAATTCGTGGTCGTGTTGTAGTTAATTGCCAAAGTTAATTAAATAATAAGCCACATAGTAATATGTGGCTTAAACGTTTAACTAGGCACCGAATGCAGCTAATTTTTCAGCTAATTCTGTTTTAGTAATCAAACCCATTTCTTCTTGCTTTTTAAGCTTGCGAATGTTGTCAAAGTTATCTAGTTTTAAACGTGCTTTAGCTAACTTTTCTTCCATTTCTTCTTTAGATAAAACATCAAGTTTTACTGCTTTTTCTAACTTCTCTTTTTCTTGATCGTATTCTTTTTGAAAAATTGCTTTTTCTTGAATTATAATTTGATCTTTTATTTTCTTTTCAATTTCAATGGCTTCATCTTCAAGCTCAATCTTTTTCTCTAAAAGAGGTTCTATTCTTGATAAAGGCTCTTGTAAAGCAACTTCAACATTTTCACCTTGGTTAGCTAAAAGGTTCTCAACATATTTTTTACCAATATCTTTGTAACCAATATTAAGCTGACCTTCGATTGAAGTGATTTCTGAACGAATAGATGAAAGTTTTGCGTTTTCTTTTGCTGAAGTAGCAATATCACTACTTAGTTTTGATGTAGAGTCACTAATATTTGAGCCAATAGTGCTTGCTTGAGTTTTGATCTTATTAAAAAGTCCCATTTCGTAATATTCCTTAATCTTTAATACTATAAATTGGCATCTTGCCGTATTTTATAAAGCTTTTTAATATTACCGATTATTTAAACACGTGTAAATTTTATCTTTCAATTCATTGTATGTGTAGATTTTAGAGTATCAAAAATTATAGATAAAACTTATAATGTAATTTGTATTTTAATAATGAGGCAACACCTATGAGCAACCAAGAACTTTTCAGTAATAACCCACTGCAAGGCGTAAAATTAGAACAAGTGGTTGAAGAGCTGGTTGAACAATACGGGTGGGAACTCCTGCACGCTTATTTACAACTTAACTGCTTTAAAAATAATCCTGATGTTAAGTCTGCGGTTAAATTTTTACGTAAAACACAATGGGCACAAGAAAAAGTAGATAACTTTTACCTTTATCGTCTTAAAAACTTACCTAAGCCTGATGATGTTCAATACGAACTACCACCACGAGATCGTGTGATCCCAGCTGATCATAAACCGGGGGAACCGTGTGAGCTTAGTTTTGTTGATGCTAAGCGTATTGTAGAGAAAAAAGAATCTAAGCAACGTGCTCGCGATCGTAAGCAGCGTTCTAATTCTAGTAACCCTTGGGGTAACTAAAAACTTACTAATTTAAGGTCGAAGAGCTATTTATAAATAGCTCTTCGACTATTTTCTCATTAACTTCAATTATATCCGCCTTACATAGCCAATAAATAACAATTAGTACCCTCGGTTTTTCCAAAAATCTGTTTCGGTGCGCTGCGCCTCTAATGCCACATTAAAAGTTTTATCAGCAATGATTTTTCCATTTAATTCAATCGTCATTCGCCAATCACCCAATTTATTTTCTATTGGCAGCCAAAGCGTATCGCCTAAATAAAAGCTCCAATCACTGTTTTTAACGTATACATCGCCTTCAAAAGGATCCATCACATCACCGTCACTGTCTGGAATATCAGGATGGTAAATACAATAATGAAGCTTTTCGCCTTTACCTTTTTTGATATTTACGATTAAGCCAAACTCAATATCTACCTCAGCTATTACATTTGTTGTAAATTGCTCTATTTGTGGCAACGCTTTACTTTCACTATCCCACTTAGAGTAAATACCGTGACTTTGTAACGTCACTACAGGTTTTGTTTTAGCCATTAAGGTAGCCTTTTATGTTAGCTATTTTGGCATTAGTTTAACTTTTTGAAATTTTAAAATAAAACACAATCTCATAAAGTTAAATCTCAACTTAGCTTTAATACTCCGCCTATTTACATAATTGCTAATTTGTCATCATTGTTTACACACTATTTGCACAATTGCTGATTATTGTTTGAGTAACTTAATTGATCAGGTAGGCAGCAATGAAACAATACGCACTTAATAATAAAAATCGAAATAGGATAAATGCTTTAAAGCTCACTTCTCTTGCTTTAATTGTTTCATCGTTAGTTGCATGTGGAGGTGGAGAAGGCATAGCTGATAGCTCAGAAACTACAGAAAGCTCATCACAAACCACCACAGATAATGGCACAGGTACCAGCAGTTCAACCCAAAGTGTACTTTGTGAATATAGCTACAGTGAATATAACGAGTCAGAGTCAGTACAAGCCACCAGCGCTGCAGATTGGTCATGCACAGGAACTACACGCGACTTAGCAGCTAATGGCATACCCGATCACGAAGTAGGTACATTCCCTAATGCTGATAACCCAAATACTATTTCTGAACAATCAGTAAATGAAAGCTACACACTTGAGCCTATAGAAACAACACAAGCAACTATGCTTGGTGGTCCTCGTGGAATGATAGGCGTTGTACTTAATGGCATTAAAATAGACGCAGGCACAGGCGGAAGTTGTGATGATTCTGGCACCGATTGCGATTTAGGCGACAACAGCGGCAACTGGAATATAGAAGCCCTAAGCCAAGACACGTTTAGTTTTGGAACAGACGACAACAATGCACACGTACAACCCGATGGTACATATCATTATCATGGTATGCCTGAAGGCTTTGTAGCAATGCGAGGTGGCAATAGGACTACTATGACTCTAATAGGCTGGGCAGCAGATGGCTTTCCTATTTATGCACGTTACGGCTATTCAGACTCAAGTGATGCAACTTCAGCCCTAACCGCAATGACCGCAAGCTATCAACACGTAACAACCGTAAGCGCAAACCGCCCTTCTACCGATATATACTCATTAGGTACATTTGCACAAGATTGGGAATACGTAGCAGGCTCGGGTGATTTAGATGAATGTAATGGCCGCGTTGGTGTAACGCCTGAGTTTCCTGATGGGATATACCACTACTACGCAACAGACACTTACCCGTTTTTTCAACGCTGCGTTAAAGGCGAAGTTTAATTAGGAGTAAGTTATGCCTTATAAGAAAAATTATCTGTTAAGTGTGACCACATTGGGCTTATTGAGCACATCAACATTAGCAAACGCGCATTTAATGGTTGCAGAGCACGGTACGCTGAATTTTGTTGATAATAACGTGTTTATTGTTCTTTCAATCCCTATTTCGGCTTTTAAAGGGGTTGATGAAGATGAGGATGGCAAAGTATCAATAGTTGAGTTTAATGCTCATAAAAAACAAATAAGTAAGCGAGTTAAAAAGAACGTTTATTTAGCAGATCATCAGTATAAATTTACTATTGACGGACTTTTGCTAAACCCAGAAGCGTCGCATACACATAAAAGCGACAATATAGACCAAGTAACCATTACTGGGCGCTACTCTTTGCCTAGTAAACTAGCCAAAGTTAACTTTAACGTTAAGCTATTTAGTAACAATGAGCACAAGCAGCATTATCAAATTACAGCGACTAATAAAACGCAAAAGCTAACTCATCAATTTGAGCTATCACCAACGTCGCCCTTTAGTAAGGTGTTTTAATAATTAGTAATACTTACCTAATAATTAAGTGGCAAAGAGTACAAGTTAAACAAACTTGTGCTCTTTTTTTATCTTTGTCTTTTCATTCAGCACTCTTAATTTAAGTACTTTCTATAAAGATACAAGCTTGGGATTTTTAGGAAAGTAATGCTCTTGTTGCTGCTCACATAAACTAAACTCACGGGTGTTTTTATATGGGAGTTTCATAAAGCCCGCAACACCCACGTCCGTAATATTTACCGCGTATTGCATAAGTTTATTTAGCAAACGTTTAAACTCAACCTCTTTGGTCGAATCGAGTAAACGGTAGTAATGGTGAATCTTCATTCTGTCGGGCAGTGCTTCAAAAATAATACACCCCGTATGATGAATTTGGTTAAGCTCAAATACGCACTTAATAACTTTTTTAGGTAGCTGTAGTTGCTCATCAGGGTCTTTACCGTCTTCAAAGTATGAATGCGGGCGGGTTATGTCGTTTGCCTTCATACTTACAACTTCGTATTCAAGCTCTGGTAGGCTATCAAACTTAAATGCACCCGTGCCATCTCGCTCTAGTTGAATGGTTTTACGGGCATCAAACAAACAACACTTAAATAACCCTTTTTGATTAATCGCTTGCGCAAGCATCACCGTGTTATTAATCGCATCACTAAACGCATCACCCAATGATTCGTCATGCATAATTAAAGACGATTCAACAAACATCGACTCATCCTTCCAATGAAAACTAAGCCCACCAACAACAGGGTACTTAGCTAATCGGCTTATTGATGCTAAAAATGCTTTTTCGGTATCGCCTGTATCAAACAAAAACTCTTTATAATAACGGTCAAGTTGCGCGTCGTTTATATCTAGTAATTGCTGGTTATGATCGGCTTGGCGTAAAAACTGTTTTCGTGAACTATATACAACCGTGTCGGGTTGCTCTGCCTTGCCATACCAAAAAGGAATATCTGCTTTTTTTTGTTTTTTATCAAGCTCAGGTAAATACGCTTTAGCCATAGTTGTAATATTACGCATAAAGTAATCACCTGCACCATCACGTTTTGCCTTACTTTTAGAAAGCATGCCATCAATCACTTTAGCCAACTCTTTTGGGAGCCCTAAGCTGCTTGCAGGGATGGCTTGTGCACCAAAGCGGCACGACTGCGCCGACGCTAGCGCATACAACGTTGCGGCTACACCTTGTTCATCAAATCGTGGGGATGATTGCTCCCCCGACATTTGTGCTTCACCAATAAAGTACACATCGCCCATACGAGCATTAGTTGTACTTAAATCGCCCGACATTAAATCCATAAAGTTACTCGCAACAGGGTTACCATCGCTATCGAGCTGTGCATACACAGAGCTTCCCCAATCCACTAACGACAGCGCATCAGTGTTTGCATCCCAAACAAGGTTTGAAGGCTTTATATCGCCATGCACTATAGGTTGTGGGCTAATGCCGTTTTTGTGGCTGCGTAAATCAATTAATACATTACGTAACCTAACAGCTAGCGCCATTATTTGCGCGGCACTAAAGCGCCCTGTTTTAAGCGATACTTTTTCAAGGTCCTCTCCAATGGCGCGCGCCATCATTAAAATCCCTTGTTTTTTAATTCGCTCGAATGCATAAAAGGTAGGCACTAAGGGGTTATTAATTTGCGAAAGCATATACGCTTCGTCTTCTAGGCGGTCACGTACACTTTGGGCAAGCGTAATACGCGAAAACTTAAATACCCAAGGTAAGCCGTTATCGTCATCACCTGCAAATACAAAACCAAAAGCACCCGAGCCAATCATTTCAACGTTTTTGTAGCCCAGCAGTGTTAACTGCTTAATACAAATATTAAGCCACTGGCGGTGTTTTTTAGCATCGCGGTGCGAAAGCAAATAAACAGATTGCTCTTCGTTGATATAAAAGTTGCGGATTTCTTTGGCTTTCAATACAGGTACTCAAACTTATAAAACTAACCAATTATTAGTTTTATGTAATGAGATTACAATAGGTTAAATAAGAGTTTTGAAATCGTGGAATAAAACAGCGCAAAAGTAGCGCCATAGCAGTAAATTTAAGTGTAAACGTTAAAGCTCAAAGTAAGCTTTTACAATGCACTGTATATAAATACAGTGCATTGCTTTTTGCTAACTTTCAATAACACGAAGCTGCTTAAGTGATGACACAGCTATGTGCGTTTGATAATAATATTTATTAGTGACTCTACCACGGCTCATAAAATCGATAGTTACTCGTTTAGCTTCGCCTGTTACTTCTATTGTTTTATCAATAAAAAAGGTGTCTGCTGGTTGCCCGTATTTACTTTGAAGCTCTGCTACCACATTAGGCTGTATTGATACCGTAATTGAACGCCTGTCACGATAATCAGTTTCTGTATTTAAATACAACCAACTCCCCTGAACTCCCGCCGCTTTAATATGAAACTGGTAAGTGCCAGCAACCCCCTTTGGTGCACTTTGCTCAGTTAAAGCGATAAGGTTCATATTTGCAGCCGTACTTTGGCTCATTTCAATTTTATGGGGAACAGAACTACATGCACTAAGCGTTAGCACACTTAGTAAGGCTAGATATTTCAAGACACAATTTCCTTGTTTCTTACACCAATTCGCATAATTAAGTAATCTATTTTGAGACAAGAAAATCGTGTCGATAACAAAGCAAAATTTCGTTATTGAGTTGTTCTATATCAAAAATTTTTAATGCAGTTAGCGATTTAATCCCTTAAATTGATTAACTATTATTGCGAATTGGTATTATGCATTATTAAAAATATGTAGCGTTAATGATACCACTATATGCAGCCATGTTTCTATAATCAATCCAAACAATTAGTTAGCGGGTATTAAGGTGCATTGCGCTGAGAAGGATCTGTTTTAAAGCTTTTTAGCAAACTTTGTGGGTCAACCACCTCGGTATGCTCTTTAGCAGCCTGCGCCCACCATATTAGTTGGCTAAACGTGCGTGAGAAATAATTAAACCACGATGATTGACTCTCTCCTGCAACAGGTTTGCCATCCTCACTAAACACATCTTGCGCTTTTGGCACGTGGATCATCGCCGATACCGGCAAACAGCCAAGTTCAGATAAAAATGTGCGCATACTAATGGCCGCTCTTACGCCACCCCACTGCCCTGCTGAGTAAGTTACTATTGCACTTGGTTTATACGAAAATAGTGAGCTACCAAAATGATTAAGTAAGTCAGCGAGAGCTGGACTCATGCTGTGATTGTACTCAGGGCTAATCATTATATACCCATCTGCGGCTTTAATTTTATCAGCTAAAAGAGTGAGCTCTGTAGGTGCATTACTTTCAGCGTATGCAAAGTGTGGTTTAAATATGTTTTCGCAAGGAAAATCCAACGTATCAATTAGCTCAAACTCATGATCGCCAAAATGCTCTGTTAAGCATTCTATACAAGCCCTAGAAACCCTTAAGCCTAAGCGAGCTGGTTTTGGTGGAGTGCTATCGCGTACTGTGCCTAAAAATACTAAAAACTTCATATGTAATTCTCAACTGTGTTTAAACGATAGCTAAACACTAACATTTTTTAGTTATTGTGTATTACACATACGCATTGTTTATTGATTCAAAACATACGAATAATTTAAAAGCTGTAAACTCACCCTCGAAAAGCAAACACGCCCTAGTATTGATAACTTAGCCCTACACCACCCCAAAATATATTTCGAAGTGTCTCGTCACCTGCAAAGCGTTTTTCATCTTTATTAACGGCAATGCTATAGCTTGTATATGTGTATAAGGCTAATTGATTAAAAAGCTGATACGACAAGTTTGCAGTAAACTTTACGTTGTTAATTCCGTTGTGCCCATTACTAACATACCCCGCGTTAAACCCCACGCCCGATTGAATATCCAATAATAGTAAATCGTTAATATAAAAATCTTTTTTTACTGCCAACTCCAAAAATGTACCGCTGGCATCAAATGAATGATAAACACTACTTAACAACTGAATATCGTCTGCATAGAGATACGCAAAGTCGAGGCTTAGCTCATTATCGTGAGCGTCAATGCCATCTTCGCGAGCTTTAATATAGTTATAACCTACATACATCTCTACTCGCTCAGATAAGTGAGCGGTATAAATGGCATTTAAATTAAGCTCTGAATAATCACTACTAATACCTTTTGCGGCCCAAGGGATCACCGCAAAGTTTTTATAATTAAACTCAGTAGCAATTGATACAATACCATTACCGGCAAGGTTATCTCGACCTTCGGTTACATATCGGCTTTCCCATAATGGGTGAATATGTAAATCAAACTCTTTATTTTTGTAATTTACGTCAGTATGGGTATGCTTAATATTTCCGCCTACACCCACTTCAAGCTCTTGATAGTGCTCTTGTGTTTTTGCTTGTGCGTAAGCTGTATTTGCACCCGCTAGAGTCGTAATAACAAATACATATTTTAAATAGTGAGTCATTTATTAAGTCCAAAACCATCATAAATGGTAAAAAGTGGCGCATAGTATTGTTATAAAACGTGTTAGCGAAATAAATGGATGCATATATATTGTTTTATTTATTAGATTTGAAGTATTTACTAAGTATTACCCATAAACTACAAGTTGCAATTAGCTCGGATTTCAACCAACAAACCAAAGCTATATACGCACCGAGCAATGCTCTAGCAGGTACTTAATTTAATAGTAAAATGATAGTTATAGTACTCACGGTGAGGTGTTCCCTATTGCAAAAACAGGAAAAGTATAAGTAGGAAGTGTAAAAAAGTGCGGTAAAGGGGAAAACTATAAGCAGCAATAACTCATTAAGCTGCTTATTATTCTTAAAATTATTAACCTAATTTGTTGGCCAGTTTAGTGATTTAAATAAGCCATAACGGCAATGAGTGCAACATAAAAACAAAAACCGAGTAAGAAGATTAAGTCGACTCTTCTAGCTTTACTCGCTTTATAAGATGCAAAATCCTTAAACTCGCTATTATATTGCCCCAACGTTACCACTTTTAATAGCAGCCAACCGGTCGAGTAAAATAAAAAACTCAAACCAGTTTCAACAATTAGCCAAATAAAAATCTCAAAAGCAATACTCATAAACTATGTCCATTAGTTTGGAATGCAAAAACTATATCAGCTATGTGTTTAAAATACAGCCGACTAAGTTAATTAAGGTGTAACAGTAAATTTCGTTAAACCTATTAACTGACCTGATTCGGTGACTACTTTTACTTGCCACTTACCAACAGAGTCTTTAGGAAAGTTTACTTTGTGTGTCCACGCTCTATAACCTAGCTCTCTCCCGCCGTTTATATTTAACGTGATCCGATCAACTTCTTTTTTATTATGAAGCCACACATGAAATATTTTTTCATTTAAGCCTCTTGGTGCTTTAACAGCGGTCCAACTATATAAACCTTGATGGTGCAGTGTATAAGAGTCTAACTGTTTAATACTCCCTACTGGCTTTTTATGCTGTAAATCAACTTCATGAGCTAACGTAATATCGGTTAATCGCAGCGCAGCAGGAGGCACATAGCTCCTTAATTGCCACACAGCAGTGCTCAAAGCACATAAAATCAATACAAGAATAGGAAAACGCCACCAGCGTGCATTAGGCATTAAATTGTTTAAACTCGGTAGAGTAACCACTACAGCCGTTACAAGAGCTGCGGCTAAACTTTGGCTCGTTGTAAGGTTTAACAAAATAGGTAAAGTAACAAGCAAAACAACGAATAAAGCAAAGTTATGAAACACACTAAATAACGTACGGTTTTTAGCAAGTTTTTTGTAATAAAAGGGGTCTATAACCGATATAACCGCACACAAAACAATGAGGGAGGTAAAAATTGCTTGAGGATGATCCCACTGTGTAACCGCTAAAAAAAACGGCAAAGCAAAAAATAAGCTTTCTTGTTGCACCATTTGCAGAGCAAAACGCATTACATTAGGAGATACAGCCACACCAAACTTTTCTTCTACTTTGTCACGTAACCAATTATCAATAATTAGCCACAACCAACTAATAAGCAAAAATATCGCAATAATTTGCGAAAAAGACTCTTTTCTATCTACAAGTGCAAAGCTGGCAACGCCCGACAAAAACGCCAACACAGCCAATAATCCAGGCCGCTTTTGCATCGCGCTTATAAATTTAGCGATTATATTTTTACAGTAATCCATGTATAAGTGTTTCCGTACGGGTACGTACTTTATTATTTTTATTCAGAGTATAATTAGTTTAACCAAGTTTAAATGAACAACAGATAGATGGATGGATTCAAACGCGTCATTTACCAGTAAATAAAACTAACCATTTTAATTAAATAAAAGCCCGGCATAGCGCGTCATTGGTACGTTTATTAATTTTTGTAACACGTGAGCTTTAGCAAGTAATTCATCTTCACTAAGTGCAGGCATTTTATTGTTAAAAGCGAACACAATTTTATTACCGCCTTCAATAATAAAACTAAGAATCTTTCCTGCAAATTCTTTCTCAAGAAGTTGATCAAACGCTTCCCTCTGCCCAACTTTGGTATGGCAAATATTAAGTACTAAAACACCATCAAAAGTGAGCGCATTTTTACAATCGCGTAAGTAAGATGATTGCACCTGATCTGATTCCATCCCTTCTGAGCTATATAAATCAGAAAAAATAACGTCCGTTTTTATCTGCGTGTTTTTCATGTAGTTTGCCGCATCATCAATATGAATAAACAAACGTTCTGACACAGGAACTTCAAAATATTTTATAGCCATATCAGCAACGGCTTTGCGGTATTCAACGGTATGTATAGTCAGTGCAGGAAACGCATGATAAAGACTTTTTGCTATAGAGCCCGCCCCAAGTCCCATTATCATCGCGGTTTTTAAGTGCGGAATAAAAAAAAGCGCAGCCATCATAGCTTGCGTATAAGCTAAGCTTAACCCGTTAATATTATTTAATTTAATACAGCTTTGATAAATTTTTCCGTCAAAGCTGAGAATAAGATTCTTTTTTGTTTGATATACATAAACAGGGCCATGCTCATCAATAGTTGATGCAATACAAGTGCCTTTGATATCCACGAATACTCAATAGGTGAGGTGATGAAAAACGAGTATAACTTACTTAACGCACTGGCATTGCCATTAATATGGTTTATAGCCTTTTATTAATTTACAAGCATTTATATACGTACTCAGAAAAGTCGGTTTATCTTTTGAGATTAGATTAGATTAGCTAAGGTATCTACTTATATAGCTAGATGGAACTTACCCGTGACGACATTTATTATAAACAGCGACGCAATATGCTAAAAACTTAACTAACATACTGATATAGCTACAAAAAAACCATTTGAATATTCCTCATGTTCAACATGAATAAAGTACACACCAACGACAAGGAAGTCTAAACGGCTAAACATCCATCCTTTATTTTTACCGATTTATGCCTTTTTCTCGCCAATTGCTACGTAATCGAATCTAACAATAGTGATTAATGAATATGACTCATGTTTTATGTGAAATTAAACCGTTTTTCTTCATATACCAATCAACGTATAAATTACTCATTCCTTAGCGCAAAACACTATTTAACAACTTAAAGCCGCTGAATACCTAAACCAGCTAAGCCAGCTAAGTAAGTTGCAAGGCTAATAAAGCGCAGAGCATCAATCAGGTTTAAATTATAAAATTGGATATAAACACGATGAAAAAAGATTTTACATTTAATATAAAGAGCGTTTCACTCGATGAAAATTATCATCCATCAACTAATACGCGTATCACAACCAACTTTGCTAATTTAGCCAGAGGTGAATACCGCAAAGCAAACTTGCGTAACGCCTTAAACATGATTAACAACCGTTTTAATGCCCTAGCCCACTGGGATAACACCAAAGGTGAGCGTTATGCTGTTGAGCTTGAAATTGTCTCTGTTGAGATAGGTATTGAAGATGGCGGCGAAAGCTTCCCCTCTATCGAAATATTAAAAACAAATATTGTTGACCATAAAACTAATAAGCGCATTGAAGGCATTGTAGGAAACAACTTTTCATCGTATGTACGCGACTACGATTTTAGCGTTCTCCTACAAGAGCACAATAAAGGCAAGCCTCAATTTAGCATTCCAGATGACTTTGGGGTTTTACATGGCAAGCTATTTCAGTCATTCGTAAATTCGGATACATACAAACAAAACTTTAAAAAACCACCGGTTATATGCCTAAGTGTGTCAGATAACAAAACCTACAACCGCACCGAAAACCAGCACCCGGTACTTGGCGTTGAATACGAACCAAATGAATCGTCTTTAACTGAGCAATACTTCAAAAAAATGGGCTTACAGGTACGTTATTTTATGCCACAAAATAGCGCCGCGCCTTTGGCATTGTTTTTCTTTGGTGATTTACTTAATGATTACAGCAATCTTGAGCTTATAAGCACCATTAGTACGATGGAAACGTTTCAAAAAATCTACAGACCAGAGATTTATAATGCCAACGCAACAGCGGGTAAATCATATAAACCAAACTTAAAAAACTTGGACCACTCACTAACGCAAATTGTGTATGACCGAGAAGAACGTGGCAAGTTAGCAAATGAGCAAGGCAAGTTTGCACAAGAGCATTTTATCAAACCGTACCAAACAGTTCTTGAGCAATTCTCTACTAGCTATCTGTCATAACAACTAATAGTAACAACCAGTAATAACGCGCTTAACGATACGTTTAATAATTAACTAAAATATACGGCATTATTTATTATGAAAAAATTACTACCTACATCTACCGCTGGCAGTTTACCTAAGCCTTTATGGCTTGCAGAGCCAGAAACACTTTGGTCACCTTGGAAATTAAAAGGTGATGAATTAACCCAAGGCAAACACGACGCTCTACGCTTGTCATTATTCGACCAGCAACAAGCAGACATTGATATTGTTAGCGATGGCGAGCAAACAAGGCAACATTTTGTAACTACATTTATAGAGCACCTAAATGGCGTTGACTTTGAAAAACGTAAAACAGTAAAAATTCGTGACCGATACGACGCAAGCGTACCTACAGTTGTGGGCTCTGTTAGCCGTCAAAAGTCTGTGTTTGTTGAAGACGCTAAATTTTTACGCAAGCAAACCAAGCAACCAATAAAATGGGCATTGCCAGGCCCAATGACCATGATCGACACGCTTTACGATGACCATTATAAAAGCCGCGAAAAACTAGCGTGGGAATTTGCCATCATTCTTAATCAAGAAGCAAAAGAATTAGAAGCCGCCGGCGTTGATATCATCCAATTTGATGAGCCCGCGTTTAACGTATTTTTTGATGAAGTAAACGACTGGGGAATTGCCTGTTTAGAGCGCGCAATTGAAGGTCTTAAATGCGAAACCGCCGTGCATATTTGCTATGGCTACGGCATTAAAGCAAATACAGATTGGAAAAAAACACTAGGAAGCGAATGGCGACAGTACGAAGAAGCATTCCCTAAGCTTCAGCAATCTAATATCGATATTATCTCACTAGAGTGCCATAACTCCCATGTACCAATGGATTTACTAGAACTTATTCGCGGTAAAAAAGTAATGGTAGGCGCAATTGATGTAGCAAATCATACTATCGAAACGCCAGAGGAAGTAGCTAATACGCTACGTAAAGCACTGCAATTTGTAGATGCCGACAAACTCTACCCGTGTACAAACTGCGGCATGGCTCCACTACCTCACCATATAGCCAGAGGTAAACTAAATGCCTTGAGCGCTGGGGCTGAAATTATAAGAAAAGAATTATTAGAAAAGAACTAGAAAAGTAGCTTTAAAATACAAATTGTAAACAATAACAGCTGTCGCACCATACCATAGTGAAATCCATAAACATGGTGCGTTAGTTAAAACCTACCAAAGAACAAAGTTTAGGTTAGTTATTTAATTTTTTTTATTAAAAAGCTCTAGCCTGTTTTTTGAAAAATCGATAACTGCTTGCTGGCTGAACAAGATTGGTTTGTTAGGTGCGCTGTTCATTTAAACTGAATCTTGTTTCTTACAAGTTCAAAAATACACGCCCCAGTTAAAACTGCATATACACCTAGAATAAAGTAAAACATAGTTGGGCTGGTTTCAAGTGAGTAATCTTCGCCTCCTTTGGGAGAAACTTGACCAGTAAGTAGATCGTGAATGAAGAGAAAGGTAAAAAATAGACCACAAGAAACCAAAAGTATCTTGTCAGATTTTGAGTGTTTTTTCATAAACTATTTTCAGCCAATTTTCCTTTTGAGAAGCTTTAGCAAAATTCGAAACAACTGCCTTTTGCTTGTAGCACCTAACAATTTTGTCTACGATATTTGTCGTTTTATAAACCGACAAATGTCCACATATCACAATGCATTTATCTTAACCATCAAATAAACACCTGTAAACAATTAGTTAACTTTAAGGTTTTTTCCTTAATGTAGAAATACACAGAAACAAATACAAACCTGACAGCCACCTTAATCGAACAAACAAAACTGTGCCACTAAATTAGCCAATCAGGTTCAAAATTTATCTTTGATTACTGGGTCACTTTCATTTCATCTAATAAATAAGTCATTAGCACGCTAAAACCTGAATTACACGCATGATAATAACTACATAATTACAGTTTTAATGTTTACTGAATGGTTTTACTGAGTAGTTTAAGTTTTATGCGAGTAACTTTTCGCAGTTGCTAATATTTGTTCGCCGTTTCCGCTTTAAATATTCACAGTAACTTGCTTGTGAAGTGGGCCTACCTACTGCACCATGGAATACGCGCGTAAATTGTGTGGTGAGTTTTAACCAGTTTTCGGGGGATATATTAAGCCTTTCTAACAAAGGAAGGTTCATATTATCAATATGCCCACGCTTATCCTCTCGTATTATTCGCTCTGTTAGCTCAACAAGTTCAAGGTACGATTTAAGCTCAAACGGCAGCCCTTTGGGCATAATCTGACGAGGCAGACCAGCAAAACGTAGTAACTGTTTTGGTTGTTTACCTTCTGCTGCGCATGTTAAACGCTTTTGTACACTGGTATGGTCTGACTCTTCTGGTGTGTTAGCCATTTTTGCTCTAATGGGATTTAAATCGACATAGGCCATACACGCTGCAAGTGCTGCTTCATCTAGTAATGCTTGCGATTTGAATCTACCCTCCCAGAATCGTCCTGTGCAGTTATCTTCTTTATTTGCTCTACGCGCAATGTCTTCATTTAATAGCCGCATAAACCAGCTAATACTTGCTAGGCGTTCGCGGTATTGTTTAACCGTTTGGTTGAAAAAGATGAGTTCAACTTTACTTAGCTTTTCACCTTGTACATATTTTTGCGTTAACAATGTGCCTTTACAGAGTTTATGCCAGCGAATAACAATCGCT
>NZ_WTKT01000049.1:0-1382 GCF_011378685.1 Pseudoalteromonas sp. C8 | reverse complement strand
ACAGGGTGATAGTCCCGTACATGAAAAGACATTTTAAGTGAAATCGAGTAGGTCGGAGCACGTGAAACTTTGACTGAATATAGGTGGACCATCATCTAAGGCTAAATACTCCCAACTGACCGATAGTGAACCAGTACCGTGAGGGAAAGGCGAAAAGAACCCCTGTGAGGGGAGTGAAATAGAACCTGAAACCGTGTACGTACAAGCAGTAGGAGCCCACTTGTTGGGTGACTGCGTACCTTTTGTATAATGGGTCAGCGACTTATATTTTGTAGCGAGGTTAACCGAATAGGGTAGCCGTAGGGAAACCGAGTCTTAACTGGGCGAATAGTTGCAAGGTATAGACCCGAAACCCGGTGATCTAGCCATGGGCAGGTTGAAGGTTGAGTAACATCAACTGGAGGACCGAACCCACTAACGTTGAAAAGTTAGGGGATGACCTGTGGCTAGGAGTGAAAGGCTAATCAAACCGGGAGATAGCTGGTTCTCCCCGAAATCTATTTAGGTAGAGCCTCGGACGAATACTTACGGGGGTAGAGCACTGTTAAGGCTAGGGGGTCATCCCGACTTACCAACCCTTTGCAAACTCCGAATACCGTAAAGTAATATCCGGGAGACACACGGCGGGTGCTAACGTCCGTCGTGAAGAGGGAAACAACCCAGACCGCCAGCTAAGGTCCCAAAGTCATAGTTAAGTGGGAAACGATGTGGAAAGGCCCAGACAGCCAGGAGGTTGGCTTAGAAGCAGCCATCCTTTAAAGAAAGCGTAATAGCTCACTGGTCGAGTCGGTCTGCGCGGAAGATGTAACGGGGCTAAACTATGCACCGAAGCTGCGGATTCAGAATTTATTCTGAGTGGTAGGGGAGCGTTCTGTAAGCCGTTGAAGGTGTACCGGGAGGTATGCTGGAGGTATCAGAAGTGCGAATGCTGACATGAGTAACGATAATGGGAGTGAAAAACTCCCACGCCGGAAGACCAAGGGTTCCTATCCCATGTTAATCAGGGTAGGGTAAGTCGACCCCTAAGGCGAGGCCGAAAGGCGTAGTCGATGGGAAACAGATTAATATTTCTGTACTCGATATAATTGCGATGGGGGGACGGAGCAGGCTAAGCAAGCATAGCGTTGGTAGTCTATGTGAAAGTGAGTAGGGCGTTTGTTTAGGTAAATCCGGACAAACATTAAACCTGAGACACGAGACGAGTCACTACGGTGATGAAGTTGCTGATGCCATACT
This sequence comes from Pseudoalteromonas sp. C8, assembly GCF_011378685.1. Lineage (NCBI taxonomy): Bacteria > Pseudomonadati > Pseudomonadota > Gammaproteobacteria > Alteromonadales > Pseudoalteromonadaceae > Pseudoalteromonas > Pseudoalteromonas sp. C8. The sequence continues at coordinate 146 of NZ_WTKT01000049.1, read as the reverse complement.
TCCAGGAAAAGCCTCTAAGCTTCAGATTATATGGAATCGTACCCCAAACCGACACAGGTGGTCAGGTAGAGAATACTAAGGCGCTTGAGAGAACTCGGGTGAAGGAACTAGGCAAAATCGTACCGTAACTTCGGGAGAAGGTACGC
>NZ_WTKT01000048.1:0-1435 GCF_011378685.1 Pseudoalteromonas sp. C8 | reverse complement strand
GCTAACACCGATCAGTTAAGATATTTTTGATCGGTTGACCGATCTTTTGGTTGCTTCACAATACCCTTATCATCTTTTGATTATGAGGGTATTTTTATGCTTAGTCATTGGTTACTTGATACGGATATATTCGCCACTCCTGACTCTTTATCTACATTTCAGAAACATATCCCTCTTGAGTGGATTTCTAATGTGCTCGAGCAGACCGATAAAGCAAGTATTCGCAAACGTAAGTTACCTGCTGAGCTTGTCGTCTGGCTTATCATTGCAATGGGTCTTTTTCGCGACCGCTCTATTAGTGACGTTGTTGAGAAGTTAGATTTAACACTCACTGATACCCTGGGCGATACGGTTGCTCCAAGTGCTATTCCTCAAGCGAGACAGCGCCTGAGTAGCGACCCCCTCCAAGCCTTATTTCACCTATGTGCAGCCCATTGGACACAAGAAGAAGATGCTGATGATACGTGGTATGGACTCCGGTTATTTTCTGTCGATGGAACGCAATTTCGTGCACCCGATACACCAGCTCTTGCTGAGCACTTTCACTATATTAAGCACAGTAAAAACCGTCATACAGAATATCCTATTGTACGCCTATGCGCCTTAAGCTCCTTGCGTAGCCGGTTGATACACCACGTTGCCTTCGGGCCCAGTTATCAAGGTGAGGTGAACTACGCAAAGCAGTTATTTGGTCATGTAAGTGATAACAGTCTAACTATTTTTGACCGATGTTATCTCAGCGCTGAGCTACTGATTAATTGGCGTAAGCAACACCCACAGTCGCACTGGATGGTCCCGATTAAAAGCAACACGCAATACACCGTCATTGAATCTTACTCTGAGCATGACTTCAAAGTAGAGATGAGTGTATCTGCGCATGCCAGAAAACAAGACCCTTCGCTTCCTGAGTGCTGGCAGGCCAGACTGGTTCTTTATCCTGAGCCAATGGGGCCTGGAAAAATAAAAGGTCTGCTGTGCTCTTTGGATGATAAACAGGCTTTTGGTGCACAGGCCATTCTTGATGTCTATTTCGAGCGCTGGGAAATTGAAAATAGCTATGGAGAAATAAAACACCAGATGCTTGAGGATAGTATTCTTTTGCGTAGTCAGACTGTGGATGGAGTCAATCAAGAGCTATGGGGTATATTGCTAGCCTACAATTTAATTCGAGTAGAGATAAGTCGAATAGCCAAAGAGGCTAAAGTCTCCCCGCTGAGAATTAGTTTTGTCATGGCTTTGCGGGATATACAGGATGAAATACTCTGGTGTGCCATCGCTTCGCCAGGTTCAATTCCAAAGAAATTAAGGGCAATGCGAGAACGAGTGAAACGTTATATTCTTCCAGAAAAAAGAAAACGGCCCAAAAGTAGGACCGTTCGAATTTCAAAAACTCGGTACACCATTAAGTCAAAGCATGCTTAACTGAATGGTGTTA
>NZ_WTKT01000047.1:0-1460 GCF_011378685.1 Pseudoalteromonas sp. C8 | reverse complement strand
AATAGATAATTGGACTCCCCTACACCATTACCAACGTGTAGGCTAATATCATTGTTACCACACAAAAATATTAAATGGAGTCCAATAAATGAAGAATACTAGAATTGGTGTTGATTTAGCAAAAGATGTTATCCAAGTTTGTATTTATGCAAGAAATAAAGTGCTTTCTAATACTGAAATGACATATCAGGCGTTTGCTCTTTGGTTAATCAATACCAAACCTACCACTATTATCTTTGAGGCTTGCAGTACATCGAACTACTGGAACCAGGTCGCATTATCATTAGGCTACGATGCAAAATTAATTTGTCCGAAGTTTGTGTCTTCAATTAGAAAGAAACAAAAAACAGATGCTAATGATGCGCTTGCAATCGTACAAGCATCATTTGTACCCGATATAACTTTTATTTCTGGAAAAAGTATTGAGCAGCAACAATTACAATCAATTATGCGATTACGCGACTTAGCAACAAAGCAGAAAACAGCCTTGAGCAATCAGTTAGGAGCGCTACTACTGGAATTTAATATTCGCTGCTCCCCAAAGTTAGGTGGATTAAGAGGCGCTATTGAAAGCGTATTAGAAAATGCTGAGAATGAATTTTCATGGGCACTTCGTGCTTCACTGAAAGCAGCATGGGATCACTACTTAATGATATGCCAGTCTGTTGCAACCTATGATGAATCACTCATAAAGGCGATTAATGAGCATCCTGAATGTAAGAAACTTTTAAAATTAGAAGGTGTTGGTGTCATTAATGCAGTTAATTTATACATCGCATTAGGCTGTAGTGAGATAGGTGTTTTTGCTAAGGGCAAAGATGCAGCGGCGTGTATAGGGTTAACACCAATACAGCATTCTTCCGGAGGAAAAACTAAGCTGGGCTCAGTTGGGAAGTATGTAAAAAACAGCATACTCAGAAGTCAATTGGTAGTTGGGTCTATGGCTGCGATTAGAATGATAGTTAAAAGAGACGCAAAAACAAAAAAAGAACGTTGGATACAAGAGTTAGTATCTCGACGTGGCATACGTTGTGCTGCAGTTGCACTTGCCAACAAAAATGTACGTACGGCGTATGCGATGATGACTAAAGGAACTGATTACAAAGCGGAATTACTTGCCGTGTAAAAACGTTCAAACAATAAAAGAATAACTAAGATAAAAGCCAGTAAGAAAATATGCGATGTTCACAAAGGAATTGACGAAATAGTAGAATTATTTTTCTGCGTAAAGAAGTTCAAACAATAAAAGCAATAACTAAGAAAAAATCAGCAAGTAAAATCAGTGAACAACCAAGAGACTTTGATCTCGCTTAATAGATGTGATTACTTGTGCGCGTAAATATCAGAGAGCCTGAGTTAGCTACTCAATGAGAGCTCGTACATAAGTGAGTGCTTTATTCTTAGTTACTAATTTTGTTGTTGACACAGGGGAGTCCACATAGGCTGTTCCCTTTACGAAA
>NZ_WTKT01000046.1:0-1504 GCF_011378685.1 Pseudoalteromonas sp. C8 | reverse complement strand
CTGTCTCTTATACACAAGTCTTTGAATATCGTTAAGTCTGTGATCTAATCGATCATCATCACTCATAGATTTATCGTATGCACACAAACACTTCTGAAGAATGGGCTCAATTAATTTTTGGTAACGCTAATTTAGGGGATCCGAGACGCACCCGACGATTAGCTGTACTAGCAAGCGATATGGCTGAGAATGCAGACAGCTCAATTGTTAAGGCTTCTGATACACCCGCCAAAATTGAAGCCGCTTATCGTTTCATTAGAAATGAGAAAATATCTCCTCAAGCGATTGCCGATTCAGGGTTCTCACAAACGAGTGAAGCGGTAAAGCAGTTGCCTTTGGTTCTCGCTATCCAAGATACGACAGGATTGACATTTAAACACAGTGTTTGCAAAGAATTAGGCGATGTGAACTGTGCAAATACATTAGGAAAACCATCAAAAACAAGAACGCTATATGCGCATTCAACTTTAGCAATTGATGCAGATACGGAGCATGTTATTGGTTTACTCGACCAGTACTATTGGTTTAGGAAATCAAAGGTTAAAGGGACTAAAGATCAACAACAGCAACGCCCTTACGAAGAGAAAGAAAGCTATCGCTGGCAACAAACATTAATGGATATAAAAAAACGTACAGGTGAATTATCAAATATACTTAACATCTGCGACAGAGAAGCTGACATTTATGAGTACATGACTTACCAAAAAGATGAAGGACATCGATTTTTAGTCAGAGCAAAAGAAAATAGAAAATTAATAGAGCCTCAATGCAATCTCAATCAGTTAATAGAAACAGCGCAGGGTCAGTGTTGTTACACTATTAATATAGCGCAACGTGCGGGAAGAAAAGCGCGTCAGGCCCGAATTACATTGAGCTATCAACCTATAACACTCGCCAAGCCTAAGCGAGTACTAGGGCAAGAATCACCGACATTGAGCGTCAATGTCATTGTCTGTCAGGAAAAAGAAAGTACGCAAAAAAATCCATTATGTTGGATTTTATATACGACAGAGCCCGTAAACACAGCAGAAGATGCCCAGAAATTAGTAAGATACTATGAACTCCGCTGGCGTGTAGAGGAGTTTCATAAAACATGGAAAACAGATGGAACCGAAGTAGAAGATTTACGTTTACAGCACAGTGATAATATTTTACGAATTGCGATCATTAAAGCGTTTATTGCTGTCAGGTTATTACAGCTGCAAAATATGGCGCAAAGGAGTGAATTAGACAAAGAAGTGAGATGTACAACTTGTGTTAAAGAGATGACGTGGAAATTACTATGGGCAAAGGTTGAAAAGGATGTGTTGCCGGATAAAGTACCGTCTCTTCATTGGCTGTACTATAGTTTAGCGAAATTGGGAGGGTGGTATGACAGTAAAAGAAATGGTCGAGTTGGCGTAAAAGCACTCTGGAAGGGGTGGTTGAAATTAGCAGAAATGGTCGAATCTGCCGAATTGTTAATATCAATTCAGCAGACAGAAAAGTTGTGATCAAGAGACAG
>NZ_WTKT01000045.1:1470-1871 GCF_011378685.1 Pseudoalteromonas sp. C8 | reverse complement strand
CATTAATAATAGTTAATGCGGCTTTATTTTCTGCTTCTGAGGTGGTTTGCTCGGATTGCCAACGCTCAACTAATACAGGTTTTGAATAGAGCTGACACCAACGCTCACAAACTTCTTCATGCGTTAGGCTTTCATTATGTTGCTCATCTATGTGCAATACGAGATGATAATGGTTGGACATGATAGCGTAAGCGCAGATATCAATATTAAAAAGAGAAGCGAGGTAATGCATTCGCTCAACAACCCACTGACGGCGATGTTCAAAGGATTTCTCGGTGTACTTATCTTCACCACATAAATAAGCGCGGCGAACACAACGCGAAACACAGTGGTAATAAGGTGTATCAGATAATGATACTTGTGATTGGCGAGATTGAGTCATAATAAACTACCTCCTAAAT
>NZ_WTKT01000045.1:0-1336 GCF_011378685.1 Pseudoalteromonas sp. C8 | reverse complement strand
AAACATTTGTTGAGTGGGCTGGTTTTTCGGTTCGTTATTCATTCTGGGCAAAGGCTTATTATGAGCAACAACAAGCTAAAGGAAAACCACATAATAGTATCATTAGAGACTTAGCCTTTAAGTGGATCAGGATAGTATTTAGATGTTGGAAAACTAACACTCCCTATGATGAATCAACCTATTTAGCGGCGCTAAAAAGAAGAGACTCACCGTTTTTAAAATTTGCAATTAATAGTTAAATTTTACTAGCGGTCCACCTCAGGGCGTGTTGTTATACGGTTAGTGAACACTTGATCCCTCATTGTTTTTTACTATTGAAACTGATAATTCACCGTTGTTCTTTTCGTTTGTAACCCAGATTACTATTTGGTTATTGGATATTTCGTAATGAACTCTCACCAAAGGCTCTCTTGCCTCTTCTAATTTATAGCCTCGAATTCTCAATTGACCAATTAAGCTCTCGAACGTCGCCTTGGCTTCTGAGCTACGATGAAATTCCAAGGTGATTTGATTCTGTAAATCTTCATCTGTGCTGAATGAATAAGACCCCTTGCTAGGGTAGCTCTCACCTACTTTTGAGAAAGGTGCAATCGTACCGTCGTAAATCCGAATACCGAAGGTCTGGGTTAATACCCCATCAGCACCAATTGGAGCATTTGAATCAATAATCACTCGACTATCGAGAGGAGCTTTATTTTTAATTTTTGAGAATAGCTTCTTAAACATGATTTACCGTATAACGAGGCTGTAGAATTTCTCATTTCAGCCTGTTTATTTTAAATAAAAATGACAGTAGCTTACATTTACTTGAGATTAAATAGATTATTTTGTTTTTATTAACTAATTGATTAATTTGAGTCATAAATGGGATTAGAGGGCTAAACATGAGGGATTATTGAGTTAAGGGCTTTGCCCTTGGCTTAATGTAAACTATTCCTTAACTTCTCACTGTTCTTAAAAAAATGAACGAGACAGTACATTTTCCATTGACGATTTATTAGAAATAGGCTTTATCTTGGCCGCGCAGCGTGAATTTATTCATCCCTTTATTCACCGTAATATTACNACCGCTCCTGAGTTTAAAGAAAGTAGGCTCAATAGCACCTAGTCGTTTGCCTTATTTACTGACAAAGGTTTCGCCTGCCAGGACTGCTGTTTATTTTAACTCACATTTTATCGGTATATGAGATGATTTTATCTTTTATATTCGTTTCAAACTGTACCTGCCGACCTTGTTTTGTGGGTTTCTTTCTCATGCATTGAGTTTGTAATGGGCAAACGCGGCAATCTTTTAAATACCCTGAATAGCGAACATAATGTCGACCTGCTGTTTCGA
>NZ_WTKT01000044.1:0-2187 GCF_011378685.1 Pseudoalteromonas sp. C8 | reverse complement strand
TAAGACACCCTGCTCGTTTTTCGCACTAAATAAAGGCTAGCCTCTAACTTCGAAAAGTGCAAAATTTAGTATGGGTGATGAGATGGACGCTCCCCAAAACGGCGTCAATGCGCCAAACTGGTAATTGAACTCACTCAGTTAAAAGGGAACGTCCGTCATGAAAATTAGCACATTATCAATTGATTTGGCAAAAAATGTATTCCAAGTCGCTGGCTTTAATTCTAACCATAAAAGAGAATGCAATAAACGTTTAAACAGAGCTAAACTCAACGCCTTCTTAGCTAATACCCCTCCGTGCCGCGTGGTGATGGAAGCCTGTTATTCTTCCCACTACTGGGGAAGAGTATTTTCGTCTTACGGTCATACCGTTGACCTTATTCCTGCACAACACGTTACCCCCTTTGTTCGCGGTAATAAAAACGACAGTAACGATGCACTTGCTATCTATGAAGCAAGCTTACGCCCTCATATTAAATTCGTTCCTATTAAAACCGAAGCTCAGCAAGAAATACTCATGCTCCATAAGATACGTGAGCGACTTCTGCAAAACAGGATTGCTGCAACCAACCAGTTACGCGGTTTATTGGTCGATTTTGGGTATGTATTTCCTGTCGGTATTAAGGCGTTTGAGCAAGGGATAATTGCCTTAGAAAGTGATTCTGAGCTTCGCCCTCAGCTGCGCATAATGGTGAGTGATATTTACACCGAATACAAAACCCTTGTTAAACGCATTAAAGCTATTGAAGCGATGCTTACTGCACACGTTGAACGGGATACAAACGCTAAAATACTTCACTCTATCCCTGGCGTGGGTGTACTCAATGCCTCAGCCTATGCAGCATCAATCGGGAACGGTCAGGCATTTAAGAGCGCAAAAGAACTCGGTGTGTGGCTAGGATTAACACCTAAACAATACGCATCAGGCGATAAAAGTAAAATGTCTGGTATTACTAAACGCGGCAACAGTTACCTACGAAAACAACTTATTCACGGTGCTCGCGCCCTTATCGCTAGAAGCCACCATAAAACAGATGCGCTAAGCCAGTGGATAAACCAGTTGCGCGAGAAAAAACACTTTAATTGTGTGGTGGTCGCCACCGCACACAGATTGGCGCGACTGATGTGGATATTGCTGACCAAGCAAACATTCTACTCTCCTCAGTATGTGCAAAATACACACAAGGATGCTTAATTATGCGTATTTTACACGCCAATCACACCCGAGTTTACGACTTAAGACAGCCTGGTTATGACATAGGTTTTAAAACCTGAGTGGGTGTTTGGGCACTTAAGTCGTAACATACGCTTATCCTGTATGTACTTCACTTATAATGAAACAAAAAGCGCACGCTAACCAAGGTTAACCAGATAAAGACACGAGATTAAATCTCGTTTGGGTGAATATTTTTTAGGTCCCTTGGTACGAAGCTCATTAGGAGCATGGCGCATGACAATCATGACACCATAGCTCGAATATATGTCAGTACCTTTGCTTTTCAGCAAGCTTGTGACGCATCATGACTGTGAAATGGGATACATGATAATAAAATAAAGGCATCAATTTTGATGTTTATACATTAGCTCGTCTTGACTTCAAGGGAGCGTCCATATATGTCTTGTTTAATTTGTGCATCATAATGAAAATCGTCTGAGGTAAATAACCGAGGCTTGCCTTTGCTGCGTTTTAGTCGGCGCTTTTCTTGCTCCGTTTCGTATGTTTCGCTGGCTTTAAACAGCGGATTTCGTTTTCTAAATTGGTTATCTGCAATGTACGTATCGAACCCACTTTGCGCCATAAATCCAAGATTCACTTCGCTGTTAAACCCACTGTCTGCAGTGAATTTAATAGTATGTTCATCTGCGCGTTTTTCTGTATTGAGTTTAGCGAGTTGCTGTTTTAATTGTGCAACAGCTGGCTGTAAAGTTTGTTGTTCGCCCACTGAACCCCATGCTTGTGCTTGCAGGATGATTTGGTGTTTATCGTCATTAATAGCGATGCCGTTGTAGCCTTGGATTGTGCCTTTTGAGGTAGTCATTTTTGCACTATCTGGATCAGTGATATTACTTTTAACAGGCTTGCCTTTACTGCCTGTTTTTTCTTTGTGAGTGGCTAAGAACTCGGTAATTTTACCTGCACTTTTATCTAGCTTTTCTTTTTGTTTTAAATCCTGAGTTATCAATTCTTCG
>NZ_WTKT01000043.1:0-2378 GCF_011378685.1 Pseudoalteromonas sp. C8 | reverse complement strand
CGAGCCCACTAGGTTACAAATCTCGCACCGCGATTAAACACCCCCTAGTTTGAACAAATTTTAATCCGCAAAGAGCAACAGACCCTAGTATAAAATACTATATAACTTGCGACGATACTTTGCTGCGAGCGCATCACCATCGGGTAAAGAGGCAATAATGGTTAAAAAGCTTGGTTTCGCTTCATTGAAATTCAGATCTTTTTGCAGCACTGTAAATAGTATATCCAATGCTTCTTCTTTTCTGCCTGCTTCATTGAGTAAAATACTGAGCTCTTCTTTTAATTCTAGGTCATTTGGGTACTTTTCTACTTGTTGTTGCTTTTCTTTAATCTCTGGTGAGTCTTTTGCTTCAAGCGCAGCTTCGCATTTTGCTTTTATATTATTAAAGTAAGCATCTTGCTCTTGTACGTCTATTGTATTTATAAGCGCTTGGGCTTCATCTACCTTGTGAATTTGAATACATATGTCTGCTAGCACTAATTTGATACGTGCATTACCGCTGTCTATTTCATAAGCTTGCTTTGCATAATTAAATGCAGCATTTAAATCTGACTTTAATAACGCTTGCTTTGCTTGTTCTAACAGTAAGTCTTGTTGTGCAGGTAAATGCTTTGCTAGGGCTTCGCGTATTTGTGCTTCGCTTTGAACACCTGCAAGTAAATCTACTGGTGCAGAGTCTTTTAATAATACAAGGGTAGGCAGTGTTTGCAGACCAACTTGCTGCGCAAGTTGAGAAGCGAGTGCTTGCTCTGCATCGCAATCTAGGTTTGCTACTACTATATAGCTTGCATATTCAGCCGCTATTTTATCTAAAATTGCAGCCTGTCCGATACAGTCAGGACTTTGAGGAGAGAAAAAGTTAAGCAACACCAATTTTTGCTGTGATGTTTCACCGAGTACTTGTTGAAGGTTTTGCGCATTAATACTAACTATGTTGCTCATTGAATTGATTGCCATATTCATCTATTTAGGTTTTTATATGGTGGTGAACATAATAATTACAAGTCATATACCTAAATCATCCGGTATACATATTCAACAATGAGGGAAAACATGAAATTAACTTATCTAAGTGCAATACTTTTATTAGCAAGCCCATTAGTACAAGCAAATGGACTCGATTTGAATTTAAGCAAAACCATGCCAGCTATAGAAAAGTTTTACCTCGATTTACACCAATCGCCAGAGCTTTCTTATCACGAACAAGAAACGGGTAATAAAATAGCGGATAAATTAACTCAGCTGGGTTTTAAAGTAACAAGTAATGTAGGTGGCTTTGGTGTTGTCGGCATTTACAAAAACGGAAACGGTCCAACCGTGATGATCCGTACTGACACCGATGGCTTACCTATTATAGAGCAGACAGGAAAGTCCTATGCCTCAAAAGTTAAAGTAATAGATGAGCATGGTGCGAAAGTAGGTGTAATGCACGGTTGTGGCCACGATATTCACATGAGCTCTTTTATTGGTACTGCTGAGCAATTAATAGTACACAAAGATCAATGGAAAGGCACTTTGATGATGGTTGCACAGCCTGCCGAAGAAGTTGGTGGGGGTGCTAAAGCCATGTTAGGCGAAGGACTATTTAGTAAATATGAAAAACCTGATCATATAATTGCTTTGCATGTAAGTGCTAGCGTCCCCGCTGGTAAGGTATCAATGAAAAATGAATACACTATGGCAAGTGTAGATTCTGTCGATATTACAATAAAAGGTAAAGGTGGTCATGGTGCTTATCCGCATACAACTATAGACCCTGTGATTATAGCTGCACGCACAGTACTTGCTCTGCAAACAATCACAAGCCGAGAACTTTCACCGCTAGAGCCTTCGGTTATTACGGTTGGGTCTATTCATGGTGGCTCAAAACATAATGTGATTTCGGATGAAGTAAAACTACAACTCACTCTCAGAAGCTATAACCCAAATGTTAGAAGTGCTCAAATAGCAGCAATAAAACGAATCACGGCAGGTATTGCACAAAGTGCTGGCCTAAATGAATCAAACTACCCTGTAGTATATGTACATGAAGATGAATCTATTCCATCTACTTATAATAACCCTGCACAAACAGACATTGTTAGAAACTCTATTGCCAGCGCAATTGGTGATACTAATGTGCTTGAAACACAAGCTGTAATGGCGGGTGAAGACTTTGGCCTATACGGACGCACCGATGAAAACATCCCTATTACCTTATTTTGGCTAGGTGGCGTAAACCAAACACAATATGCAGATTCGATAAAAACAGGTGAAGTACTCCCTTCCCTACACTCTAGTAAATTTGCACCAGATTATAAAGTTGCCATTCCTACCGGAATAAAAGCAATGAGTAACGCTGCTGTTGCTTTATTTAATAAATAACCTGATGTAATGGT
>NZ_WTKT01000042.1:0-2445 GCF_011378685.1 Pseudoalteromonas sp. C8 | reverse complement strand
TAAAACAAACCTAATAAGTGAGAAAAATTAACCTATAGACCTTAGTCTAATACGTTTAAATTTTTTCTATATATTTAAACAACTTACACACCATATTACGTGCCTAAAATCGCTACTTTGCATTTTAAAATACATATAATTATTTATGCTTTTATTTAGTCGGTTTTATTTTAAGCACCTTGCTTTGGCATAGCTGAGTAACAATCAAACAAATTTATACATTTAATTACATGCAATACTAAGTCATGTATTTATAATTATGCCTCTGGTAACTTTTCATCATTAATGGATTAACTTTTTTGAAACACACACTTCCTCTTTTTGTTTTATTAAGCACGCTTTTATCATTTAGCCAAAATGCTAACGCAAGGCTTTTGCTCGGTAATGACATGCCTAACACCGGTATGTTTATAAAATCAGAATTTAATGGCGATAGCAGCATTACATCTGCGGGTGTAGAAATGATGGTCAAACAAAATTACAGTAACTTTGTTGTTGTTTTTACAAGCGCAATTGGCGCGGCAGTAATCGATAATAAACAAGGCGAGCAAGAAGAATTTATAACGTGGGACAACGGCATGAAGCTTGGTTATTTTAATGACTTTTTTATATACGCCGAGCTTGGCTTAGATCTGTTCGAACTCGCCTTTAAAAACGATAGAGGCGATAACACCTACCAAATAGAAAAATCGAACAACGACATAGACGGTTACGCAGGTATAGGTGCGGGTTATCACTTTAAGCCATTTAAAATAGAAGTATTTACTCGAGCACGCCAAATAGATGGCGACTACTGGGAAGCACAAGAACATATTTACAGCGGTGTACAGCTCAGCTTTACGTTTTAATTACCCTTTTTTTATAAGAAAAATAAAAAGCGTGTGAAATACAGCTATTTCACACGCTTTTTAAAAAATTACATTTAACAGGTTTGATCTAACCAATTTATATTTAACGGATAGTTTTGGCTACTTTACCAATACTCAAACCCTGAATTAAAATAGAAAACACCACAACCGCATAAGTAAGAGCTAATAAAATATCGCGCTCGTTCCCATCAGGTAGTTGCAATACCAGTGCAACCGAAATACCACCACGCAAGCCACCCCAGGTTAAAACTTTCCATGCACCAGATGGCAACTCTAATTGCTTGTTAAATGTAGTGGTTGTTATACCCACAACAATTAAACGTGCGAGTAACGCTATTAAAATTGTTAAGCCACCAGCAATAAACAAATTACTCGAAAATGCAATCATGACGACTTCAAGCCCTATGAGTACAAATAAAATGGCATTTAAAATTTCGTCAATCAGCTCCCAAAATAAATCAACGTAATGGCGTGTTTTGTCGCTCATAGCCATACTACGACCATGATTGCCCACCATTAACCCCATCATTACCATTGCAAGTGGGCCCGACAAATGCCAATGGCTTGCAAGTGCATAACCACCAATAACGCCCGCTAAAGTAAGGAGTACTTCTTCTTGGTAACTATCAATACTTTTAAGTAAGTAATATAAAATACCACCTAATACCAAACCAAAAACAATACCACCACCCGCTTCAACCGCCAGCGTGTGCGCTACATAATAGGTTGTAGGAATATCACCACTTGATAAAACACCCAATAAAAGCACAAAAATAACCACGCCTATACCATCGTTAAACAACGATTCACCCGCAATCACGGTTTCAATACTTTTAGGCGCACCCGCAGATTGTAAAATACCCATTACCGCAATCGGATCGGTCGGCGAAATTAATGCGCCAAACAGTAAACACCAAATAAACGCTAAATCAAAACCAAGCAAAGGAAGTACTAAATAAAGCGCGCCTGCAATAATAACCGTAGATAACAACGTACCAACACAGGCCAAAATACCTATTGGCAATTTATAGCGCCTTAAATCGCTAACATTTACATGTAGCGCCCCAGCAAAAAGCAGCATAGAGAGCATGCCATCAAGCAAAACTTCAGTAAAATCTAACTGATCGAGCAAGCTCACTTCGTAATCTATAAGATCATCAAACCCTAAAAAGCCCAAAAATATAGCGCCGATAGATAAAAGCATCGAAATAACCATAACGCCAATGGTTGTTGGCAAGCCAATAAAGCGATGGTTTACATAGGTGAGTAACGCGGTAATTGATAAAAATATCGCACTTATTTCAAGTACGCTTAGGCTGGTTCCTGGTGCCATGGTTTAAATCTCAATATTTATTTAATGATGCCTTGCTCAAAACAAGCAAAGCAGAAGGGTTATTATTTTTTATACGGTTATCTCGCATTATATTCGCGTAGCCTAAACAAGCATACCCAAAATATTAATTATAAATACACCCTACTCTATTAACGTATTTAAGGTATTAACTTACGCATTAAATAAAACAAAAAAGCCCATGTTAGGAATTAACCTAACATGGGCTTTTTTACTCTCGCTATT
>NZ_WTKT01000041.1:0-2527 GCF_011378685.1 Pseudoalteromonas sp. C8 | reverse complement strand
AACACAGAGTGCACAGAGAAGAAAAAGAGAAGAGCCAATAACTTCTCGGTGTAGCGCGAAGCGCCTCTGTGCCCTCGGTGGTAGATTTGTTTTTATAAAGTAATTAAGACATTGTTATCACCACAGAGAACACCGAGAACACAGAAAAGTGAAGGAGAAGATCAAATAACTCCTCGGTGTAGCGCGCAGCGCCTCTGTGCCCTCGGTGGTAGATTTGTTTTTATAAAGTGATTAAGACATTGTTATCACCACAGAGAACACAGAGGGCACAGAGAAGTAAAAGAGAAGAGCTAATAACTCCTTGGTGTAGCGCGCAACACCTCTGTGCCCTCGGTGGTAAAATTGTCTTGGGCTAAAAGCTCTTAAAGTAATTAAGACATTGTTATCACCACAGAGCTCACAGAGAAGTAAAAGAGAAGCTCTAATAACTCCTCGGTGTAGCGCACAGCGCCTCGGTGGTTGTAATTGGCAATAAAACAAAATTAGATAGTCATAAAGGCTTTAGATAGGTTAAAATTAGCAAAATAAGTTTAATTTTTACAAAAGGATTTGTATGTATAAATATACTATTTCTATTTTATGCTTTTTACTGAGCGTGCCTTTTTTCCTACATGCGAATGAGAACCAGCAGTGTAATATTTATTTTAATGATATCACCGAGGCTAATATTTCAGATGCAGAAAGAGCCAATATGCTGCATGTTTATATGGAAGCTTGTGGGGAAGACCGCTTTTTTGACAGCCAATACATTCTAAACAATACCCAATCCTCTTCTCTAATTAATAAAGCAGCTACAAATAGTTTACGTGGAGACGTGCCAATAGCATTGAGAAGCTTTGTTGCCTCTCAGAACATTAACAATAGCAATGTAGATACCAGACCTCCTAAACTAGTGGGACTCAAAATGAGTTCGCATAGTATTGATGTTTCAAATGGCCAGCAAACTATTACAGTTGACGTATCGCTTTACGATGAAAGTGGAATAAATGATGCGCGTTTTTGGTTTAGATACCCAGAGCTAAGTTTATACAAACATCCAGAAGAAAGGGTTGACTGGGTATATAACGAAATTACTAATATCTATGATGCGACATTTACGTATATTTTTGATGAAACCAGCGTAGGCGGGAGCTGGGAGCTTTCGAGTGTGCTTAGTATTACGGATAGTATTGGTAATAGGGTTGATATTAATACAGCTGACATTACTGAATTAGGCTTTAATCCTATTTTAGAGGTAGTTAATAGTAATTATGTAGATACTACTGCGCCTCAACTTGTGTCGCTTAATATGAGTGAAAATACGGTTAATGTTACGGATGGTCAGCAAACGATTACCGTAGATGTATCGTTACAAGACGAAAGTGGGATTGGTAGTGCGCGTTTTTGGTTTAGATACCCAGAGCTAAGTTTATACAAACATCCAGAAGAAAGGGTTGACTGGGTATATAACGAAATTACTAATACCTATGATGCGACATTTACGTTTATTTTTGATGAAACCAGCGTAGGCGGGAGCTGGGAGCTTTCGAGTGTGCTTAGTATTACGGATAGTATTGGTAATAGGGTTGATATTGATACAAACGATATTATTGAACAACGCTTAAACCCATATATTTCAATAAATAACCAAGCCACTTTAATTGATTCAAAAGTGGAGGCAATAACTGATTTTAAATCGTTAACTTTAGATAGCCAGGTAAGTGAGTTTGCATTAACGATTGATGACTCTATCCCCTACGACTTATGGGTAATTGCTAGTGATAACACCACACTAACTAATATTGAGTTTTCTGGCGCTGAGGGGTTATCAAATAGATGTGCTATTAATTCAGAGAAAATAAAATGTTCGTTTAGTGCTTTTGGGGTTTATGAATATTTAAATGCAAAAGTAATAAGTCGCGGTTCTGATATTGGTTTGAGTGTGTTTTTAGTGCCAAGCGATTCAAGTGTTGAACAGGATTGGGAGTCAAACTTTGTGTTATTTCCTGCTGCAGATATTGATGGTGATGGCGTAAATAATGAATCAGACGTAGATGACGACAATGATGGTGTACCTGATATTCAAGATGCTTTTCCATATGATATTACGGAAACATTAGATACTGATCTAGACGGGATAGGGAATAATAAAGATTTAGATGATGATAACGATGGCATTTCAGACAAGGATGAAATTAAGTTTGGTTTAAATCCACTCGAGCCAAATGATGCTAATAATGCACCTTCTCATATGTTGTTATTTACAGATATTAATGACGACGGAGTTAAAGATTGGCTTAATTACAGCCAAAGTGGGAGTGCAGTTGACTTTAAACTGTTAGATGGGCGCGACTTTTCTTTATTACACTTCTACACGTTAAGTAACTTATTTGAATTTCCAAGTATAGAACTGCTTGGCGATAGAAATAACGACGGTATAAAAGAGCTGGGCTTATTTGGCTTTAATGCTGATGTAGGGCGCTACCAATTAGCGGTTTATAACGGCTACACAGGGCAAGGCATGGGCACATGGAACTGGCCTGAAACG
>NZ_WTKT01000040.1:0-3061 GCF_011378685.1 Pseudoalteromonas sp. C8 | reverse complement strand
ACGTCCTACATCAGCATTAAAGCCAAATAAGCCCAGCTCTTTTATACCGTCGTTATTACGGTCGCCCAATAGTTCAACACTTATTGAATCAAGCGAATAACTAAGCTCAAAATTTCTTAACTCTGTAAAGTCACGGCCATCAAGTACGTTAAACTCAGTGCTACCATTAACCAACGAGTATTTAAGCCAATCAACTACACCATCGCCATTTATGTCACTAAAGAGTATTACAAAACTCTGCGGTGCGGTTTTACTAAGGGGGTCTAATGGATCACTACCTAAATCGACTTCTTCACTATCTGTTAATCCATCGCCGTCTGAATCTGGATCATATATATTAGTACCTAATAATACCTCTTCTATATTAGTAAGCCCGTCGTTATCGCTATCTAACATAGCATCAGATGATTCTAAAGGATCAAGTGCTAACTCAATCTCTATAGCATTCGAAATACCATCGTTATCGTAATCATCATTTTCAGTATCAAAACTACATGTATCTGGGGCCCCTAGCGAAAAAAAGTGCTGCTTAGCATAATCAATCTGCCAACAAGGAATATTATTATTTTCGTAAATATAAAAATACTCAACGTGGTCTTTATTTTTTAAAATAGGCGTAATATCAAAAACATTATTATACTCAAGAGCAATACTACTTAACGAATCTAGCTTTTCGAGTGCTTTAATATCACTAATTTCATTAAGGTATGCCCACAAATATTTTAAATTTTCAACATCAGCTAAAGCGTTAATATCGTTCACACTGTTAGCAGCAATATTTAAATATAATAAAGATTTAAAAGATGATAAAGCTGATATATCAGAAATATTATTATTATTAATATAGAAAGTGATTAAATTTGGCATATCCATTAGTACAGGAATTGAACTTATTTTATTATTATCCAGATAAAGTTCTACAAGAGATGTCGCACCTACTAGAGCAGAAATATCTTCAACAGAATTAAAACTAAGATTCAGTGTATTCAAATATTTTAAAGCAGATAAAGCCGAAATATCACTAATAGTATTAAAACTAAGGTTAACTATATTTAAGGAGGGTAACTGATCAAAGTTGCTAATATCTGAAATATTATTGTCATTGGCATATAAATATTTCAAACTTTTAAGATCAGGGATTTCGCTAATACTATTAGAGCTTATATCAAGATTTTCGAGCTTACTTAACAAGCTGATATCCGATAAATCAGCTATCTCATTATCATATAACACCAAAGACTCTAATTCGGTAAACGCATTGAGCCCGCCAACACGACTAACAGCTGAACCACCACAGTGTAGGCTTTTAAGTTCTGCGGCATACGTATAACTTAGGCTATCATTTCGAATACATTGTTGTAAGTTTAAATCCACAACTTGGTTTACAGCATCGTCAAATAATACCAAATCAACATTTGATTCATAAAAGCCTCCAATCTCTGATTTTACAGCATTAAGAGCAAAAACAGCATCGGCGCCACTATCTATATCACTTTTTTCAACGCCACATGGTAAACCATCACAATCTAAATCAGGGCTAGAAAATTTATATACGGTGCCCGCACTAAACACTCCGGGATAGCCCATCACAGTAGTAAATTCATCATCCACCCCATAGCCTAATGCAAATGGAAAAGTAGCACCAATTCCATTTTGTCTACGCGAATGTGCCAACCCCATATTATGACCAAGCTCATGGGCCATAACGTAATCACTACAATCAATACTTGTATGGCTAAACATATAATCTTTAGAGTATTTAACACTGCCGTCAAAACCATTGATCCACGCAACACCACAAGCACTATCGCCATTTACATAAGGGCGCATCAATACAACCATATCAGCACCAAGCTCATACCTTCGGTTGGGAATATCTGCAAAAGCAGCACTTGTCTGAAAAGTAAGGTCATGTAAAGCAACGCCCGAAAAAACATTTTCGGTATAATCAATTAACTCAATAGCTAAAGCGCTTATATGAATATAAACACCGCTATCAATATATATTTGATTAGTTACCGCAATTAAGTGATATATGCGTGTAAGGGGATCGCCTGAATAGAGCGTAACAACATCTGGAGTATACAAAACTAGAATATCAATATTAGTAATAGCTGTATCTTCAATACTATTTACAGAGATAGTGTTTTTAGGGTTTGCAGGTTCATTTTCAAGTAAACGCTGTAAATTAGAGCTTGATGCAGGGAAGCTTTTTGTTTGTTGTAACTCAATACTCTTTTTTATTTCTTGCTGTTTTTTGTACTCTTTAGAATCTTGAGGGCGTAAAAAATCATCTTTTTCAGATTCAATAACCTCATTTAACACTGACTCATTTAATAGCCGCCCCTGCCCCTTATGACCTGACACTACATATGTTCCAGTCGGGGTTACAGCTCTAACAAAAAAATTATCATCTCCACTTGTTATTATTACCGGTAATGATTCATTATCTTTATCAATTACACCGTACCAAGTTACGCTATTATTTTTATTTCTATTAGATTTGGTAAATGTAACATTATAAAGCGCTTCATTAATAGGTAATAAAACTTCATCACCTACAGCTAAATTATTTAATAGCGACTTATTTAAAGAGATAAAATCAGCATTGTTGCGTAAATGCTGTACTTCAGAAGTTACCTCTAACTTTGCTGGCGTTAAAGCCTCACTTTGCGATGTTAATGCCCATAAAGGTGTTTTTGCATGCACCGGAAACAACAAAAGCAAAGCCAGTGCAACTAACAAAACAGTAAAGTTTTTAAACATGTAAAATTCCTTTTCAGATTAACCCATAGTTTATCACAACACCTAACAGTTACATATTTGTAACATACATAAAACGATAAAAATATGCTTTATCTAAACGGCTCCAGCAACCTAAATTAAATCAATGATTTAATTTCAATAACATAAAAAAGCCACGGTACATACCATGGCTTTTAAATTACATTTGAGTTTTATATTTTAGAGTTGCGTACTATTCATTAACTCTAAACTACTTCCGCTATAAATATGTGTTGTACGCGCTAAACTAACCGCATCAACACTATTTACTATAACG